>DATIMO010000370.1:0-13626 GCA_035475215.1 Acetobacteraceae bacterium
TGTCGCACAGCGCAAGGTCCTGGTACACGACCTCGATGCCTCGTTCGCGCGCTTCCACCGGTTTATGAAAGCGCACAGGCTCTCCGCTGAGTAGAATCTCCCCAGTTGTGGGCGGAAAATTGCCGGCGATGACCTTCACTAGCGTTGATTTTCCGGCGCCGTTATCACCCATCAGGCCGAGCACTTCGCCAGACCTGAGTCCAAGATCGACCTCGGACAGCGCGCGGATGGCACCGAAATTCTTGGAAACCTGCTTGAGTTCCAGGATGCGCAGGACGTTGCCCCCCATTATTCTACCATTGTCCGTTTCTGATTTACTTGCTGGACACCGGGAACTTCAATCGGATTCAGGTGATCTGCCATGCCCGGGCTTGTCCAGGCTTGTCCCTGGGCGCGTCCCCGTCCTCGAGCCGCGAAGCACAGACCTGGATGGCCGGCCTTGCCGGCCATGACGGAGAAACTGCTGATTCCAATTGAAAGCAGGCTCTCCCGGCCAACAGGGAGGTTCGACGTCAGCCAGTGCCGTCCAGAACCCGCCTGATCGTCTGCACCAGAACCTCAATGCGAAACGGCTTGCGCAAGAACGCCGCAAAGCCGTCGCTCGCCGCTGCCACGCTCTCCCGCGGCAGCGAGCTCATCATCACAACCGGAATGTCACGATACGCCGGGTTCGTCGCCATCCCCCGCAGCATGCCCGGGCCATCCATCACCGGCATCATCAGATCCAGCAGCACCAGGTCGGGCATCGTCTCGTTCAGCCGTTCAAGCCCTTCGCGGCCATTCATCGCCGTGACCACGACGAAGCCGGCGTCCAGCAACACGTCTTCCAGCACCTCCAGGATGCTGATCTCATCATCCACGATCAGGACCGTTGGCATGGCTAAGCCGGGGACCGCCGTGGCGATCGCTTCGCCCCTGACGCAGGCTGCTGCGTGGTTTCCGCCAGGATCGCTTCCGCGCCCGCGGGGTCCGGGGCAATGCTGATCCCTATACCGGTGATCGAAAACTCATGCATCGAAGGATCGCTGGCGCGGTCGCGCACCTTCAGCACCGAGATCATCCGGTGCAACCTGGAACGAAGCTCGACAAAGCGCATGATCACAACACTATCGGCAATGCCGGGGGCGGCTGCAGGGGACCATCCGTTCAGCCTCTGACCGCCGGTCGCGCCAACCGCGTCCGCCTGGGCGGTGTAGATGGTCGCCACATCCAGCGTGCGAAACTCGTTGCTCAGCGCCGAGAATACCCGGCCCAGCCGGTCGGGTTCGGACGCCAGGGCGGCAAATCCGCTAAGGCCATCGATCACCAGCCGACGCACGCCGCGCCGGCGGACCGCATCGAGCAGCCGCTGACAGACCTCGTCCAGGATGCCTTCGGTGGTGGACTGCCACAGCAACTCGACGGCGCCGCTCCCGCGCAGCCCATCCAATCGGAGTCCCAGGGCATTTGCCTTCGCCAGGATCGCCGCCGGGTTTTCGTACAGCCCGAAATACAAGGCGGGCTCATCCTGATTGACGGCGGCCAGGAAATGCAGCCCGAGCGTGGTCTTGCCGCTGCCGGTCGGTCCGACCAGCAGCGTGGTGGAGTGCCGCGGAAGCCCCCCGCCCATCATGCTGTCCAACTGTGTCAGCCCCGTCGAGACAGGAGCGCCGCCGACCCCGTCGGTCGCAGCCGGCCTCGTGAGCCATGCTTCGGTGCGCGGATACACGGTGATGCCGCGATCGCTGATGTCGAACGAGTGGATGCCGCGCAGATAGCTGCCACCGCGCAGCTTCCGAACCTGCAGGTCGCGCTCCGCATGCCGCCCATACAAACGGCTTGTCAGCTCGATGATCCCGTCCACCATCGTGTGCTCCGGCGGGGTTGGCTCCGAGGAAACCGTCGTGAGCAGCAGGATGGTACAGCCGGTCAGCGTCGCCTGGGTCTGCAGTTCGTTGACGAACTTCTTGAATGTACGCGCCGAGTCGCTGCTCTCCAAGACTGCCGCGAAACCGTCCAGCACCAGCAGGGTCGCACCGCGCGCCTGCACCTCACGGCGGATCAGGTCGCGCAGCCCAGGCAACCCGTCCTTCTCCAGCGCGCCGAACGCGCTCAGATACGCCAGCCGTGACGGGATCACCGTGGCGTCGAAGAAGCCCAGGGGGCCGATATGCATCAGCATGCGGGCGTGACTCTCCGCCAGCAGCGTCAGATATAGCGCGCGGCCGCCCGCGGCCACGTGATTGAAACAGACCTGGTTCCCAAGGATTGTCTTGCCGGCGCCGGGCTCGCCCTGGACGATGAACAGTCCGTCCCGCAGCAAGCCGCCACGCAGCACCACATCAAGGCCTGATATGCCGCTGGGCACGCGTTCCTGCGGCACGTGATCACCGTCAGGTTCGATGGCCATCGGCGCTCTCCTGTTGCGTCGGCAGAGTCACTATGAACTCGGAGCCTGCGCCGGCCCGGCTCTCTACGCTAATCGTCCCGTGCATTGCCGCAATAAGCTGCTGCGACACCCACAGCCCGATCCCGAAGCCGCCGTGCTGATGCTGCATCACCGCCCGTTCGAACCGGCCGAAGATGCGCGCCTGATCGGCCGCCGAAATGCCGCTCCCCTCGTCACGCACGCTCAATCTGGCAACAGCGCCGTTCGATGTCAGCGCAACGGTGATCTGGCTACCGTCGCCGTATTTGATAGCGTTGGCAATCAGGTTCTCGACGATCTGCTCCAGCGCGACCCGATCCCAACGGCCCGACACGCCGTGTGGCGCCGTCAGTTGCAGCCGCGCTCCGGCGCGGTCGGCCAGCGGTGTGACCACGGTGACGATCTGCCGCACCAGCGCAGCCAGATCGACATCGGCAAGGTCCAGGTGATACCTGCCGGCCGTGATGCGCGAAACATCGAGAAGTGCAACCGAACGCTTCAGCAGCGTGGCCACCGCGCGATCCAGCCGTTCCAGCCCGGATATGAAACCGGCCTCCGCCGGCGTCTGCCGCGCAAGCTTCATCAGAAGCTCGATTTGCACGCTGATGGGCAGCAGCGGATTGCGCAATTCATGTGCTGCCATTGCAATGAATTCATCGCGCGAGCGTAGCGCATCGGTCAGTTCGGCGACGCGGGCTTCCAGCGCGGTGAGGCGGTCCTGCACGTTGTCAGGCTTGTCCTTGCCTCTCGCGCGACCCATTGCTCCTCGTTACCAACTGCCCCGGCCCGGCGATGCCCATCGCCCAACGGTTGGAACACGACGCTAGCGCGGCATGGATAGCGGCGCCATCGGTGCAACGGTGCCGGTCACAGGAAATGACGGAAATGTGCGGACGTGGTTTGAGGCCCGCTACGATCCGGTCAATTTCACGATGGTAATGGCGTAAAAGAGCGCACTCAACGCAATCAGAGCGATCAGCAGCGCCCAATTGCGAACGCGTCGCCGCCGTCGCATCTCCTGATCGTCATTTCGGACCATCAGGTCAGCCGATCAACTGCCAGCGCTGCGAACAGCACGAACAGATAGACGATCGAGTATTTGAAGGCGGCTTTTGCTGGAAGGTCACCGGTATTGCTCTGGCCGGACGCATCCTGCCGGTCGCGCAGCACGCGCCAGGCGTTCACCACGAATCCGGCGCCCAGTACCAGTGCCGCTGTACCGTAGATCGTACCGGCAAATCCGATCAGCCAAGGTGCCAGCGAGACCGGCACCAGAACCAGCGTGTATCCCAGAATTTGCCACCTGGTGTTCTTCGCGCCGGCCACCACCGGCAGCATCGGCACTCCAGCACGCGCATAGTCGTTGTTCGAGAACAGTGCGAGTGACCAGAAATGCGGTGGGGTCCAGAAGAACACGATGGCGAACAGCAGCAGCGGAACGACGGATACGGATCCGGTCACCGCGGCCCAGCCGATCACTGGCGGAAACGCTCCGGCCGCGCCACCGATGACGATGTTCTGCGGCGTGCGTCGTTTCAGCCAGACCGTATAGATGAACACGTAGAACAGGATCGACAGAATCAGCACGCCGGCGGCGACGGCGTTCGTCGCCAGGAACATCACCGCGACCGAGAACACCGCGAGGGTAATGCCGTATCCCAGCGCCGCAGGGGCCGGCAGACGCCCTGCCGGGATCGGCCGGTTGCGTGTGCGCCGCATCAGCGCATCGATGTCCCGGTCGTACCACATGTTGATGGCGCCGCAGGCCCCGGCGCCGACCGCGATACACAGCACTGCGGCCAAGCCCAGCACGGGGTTCAGATGACCCGGGGCGATCAGCAGGCCGATGAACCCGGTGAACACGACCAGCGACATGACCCGCGGTTTCAGCAGCGCGATCCAATCGCGCAGCTCGGTCTCCGTCGGAACTGCCTGGGAACGCGGCAGGGGAGGTACCAAACTGGATCCCTCCCGGTGGTCGGCAATCCCGGTTGTGTGGCTGACCCCGCTCATGTGTCACCGGTCAGCGAATGAGCGGCAGCTCAGGATAGGTATGGAACGGCGGCGGCGATGATTGCTGCCATTCCAGCGTGGTCGCGCCCTCCCCCCAGTAGTTGGCCGGCACCGGTTCCTTCGAGGTGAAGGTGCGATACAGTACGTAGAAAAACACCAGGAACCCGACGCCGGAGATATACGAACCGATCGAGGACACGAAGTTCCACCCGGCAAACGCCTCTGGGTAGTCCGGATAACGGCGTGGCATGCCAGCGGCACCCAGGAAGTGTTGCGGGAAGAATGTCAGGTTGACGCCGATGAACATCGTCCAGAAATGCACCTTGCCCCAGAATTCCGGATACTGGTGGCCGGACATCTTGCCGATCCAAAAATAAAATCCGGCGAAAATCCCGAACAGCGCACCGAGCGACAGCACGTAGTGGAAATGCGCCACCACGTAGTACGTGTTGTGCAGGATCTGGTCGATCCCGGCGTTCGCCACCACGATGCCGGTAACGCCGCCCAGCGTGAACACGAAGATGAAGCCGATCGCCCACAACATCGGCGTCGTGAATTCGAGCGACCCGCCCCACATCGTCGCGATCCAGGAGAAAATCTTGATGCCCGTCGGCACCGCGATGACCATCGTCGCAGCCATGAAATAGGCGCGCGTGTCCACATCGATGCCCGATACGAACATATGGTGCGCCCAAACCACGAAGCCGATCACCGCAATGGCGATCATCGCGTACGCCATGCCCAGATAGCCGAAGATCGGCTTGCGGCTGAACGTGGAGACCACGTGACTGACGATGCCGAACGCCGGCAGCACCATGATGTAGACTTCGGGATGGCCGAAGAACCAGAACAGGTGTTGGAACAGCACCGGATCACCGCCGCCAGCTGGGTCGAAGAACGCCGTGCCGAAATTGCGGTCGCAGATCACCATGGTGATTGCGCCGGCCAGCACCGGGATAGCCAGCAACAGCAGAAAGGCCGTGACCAACTGCGCCCAGATGAACAGCGGCATCTTGTGCAGCGTCATCCCCGGCGCTCGCATGTTGAAGATCGTGGTGATGAAGTTGATGGCGCCGAGCAATGAACTGATGCCGGCCAGATGCAAGGCAAACAAGGTGAAGTCCATGCCCGGGCCTGGTTCGTAGGTAATCAGTGACAGCGGCGGATACAGGGTCCAGCCGGTCCCGGATTCCCCAAGCAGCAGCCCGGTGATGATCATGCAAAAGGCCGGCGGAAGCAGCCAGAAGCTGACGTTGTTGAGCCGCGGGAACGCCATGTCGGGTGCCCCGATCATCAGCGGTATGAACCAGTTGCCGAAACCGCCGAACGTCGCCGGCATGATTGCGAAGAAGATCATCAGCAGCCCGTGGGCGGTGACGATCGTGTTCCACTCCTGCCCGGTACCGACAATCGTATTATGCGGAACGTTCAATTGCGCCCGCATGATTTCCGATAGGATCGCCCCGGTCGTGCCGCCGACCAGCGCGAAGGTCAGATATAGCGTGCCGATATCCTTATGATTGGTGCTGCAGAGCCAGCGCAGGATGAACCCGGGCTTGTGGTCGTGGTGCTCATGGGCGTGGTCGTGGGTCGTTACCGACATGGTGGTCTCCTTCGCACCGGCGGGGTCAGTGCTGCTGGCCCTGGTATGAAACGGCAATGGCAGAAGCGCCGGAAGAGGTGGCTTGCCTGATTGGTGGCTCAGCGGGCGCGGCATCGGCCGCAAACTGCTTCTGCGCCTGGGTCACCCACGCATCGAACTGCTGCTGCGGCAGTGCAACGATGTCGATCGGCATGCGGCTGTGATTGGTGCCGCAGATCTGGTTGCACTCGCCGTAATAGCGGCCCGCCTGATCGATGCGCACCCATGTCTCTATCGTGCGGCCGGGTATCGCATAGCGCTGCAGGCCAAGGGCCGGAATGAAGAAGCTGTGGATCACGTCGCCGCTGGTTTGCAGGATGCGGATGTTCTTGCCAACCGGCAGCACCAGCGGATTGTCGGCCGACAGCAGCCGCATATCGCCTGGCTTCAGCTTGTCATCCGGAATGATGTAACTGGAAAAATCCAGGTTCTTCTTATCGGGGTAGGTGTATTCCCAGTACCACTGGTGACCGGTCACCTTGATCGTCAGGTCCGGATCGTATGTCTTGTCCTCGTAGTACACCAGCCGGAACGATGGAATGGCGATCAGCACCAGGATCAGCACCGGCAACACGGTCCAACTGATTTCAATGACCGTGTTATGCGTGGTCTGCGACGGCACCGGGTTGCGCTTCGCGTTGTAGCGCCAGATCACCCAGACCAGCAGCCCGGCGACGAACGCGCTGATGATGCCGATGATGATCAGCACCAGGTGATTCAGATCGACCATATCCGCTTTGACGGGACTGTGCGGCGGTTGCAGCGTCATCTGCCAATCCGCCGGTGCGCCGAGCACGGGCAACGACGCCGGAATCGCCGGGGACTGCGCGTGGGCCGCAGCAAACGAAATGCCGAATGGAATCCCCAGCGTTAGCACTGCGACAAACAGCCGCCTTATGAGCTGCATCGGCCGATCCACTCCGTTTGCGTTCCCTGCGGGATGTCGATCCGATCCCGCTCAGCGAGTGTGCGCCTAGCGGAGCCGCCGCGCCAGATCAAGACCGGTGCTGCAAACGAGTCGGCTCAGTTCGGACTTCGTAGCAGCGTGAATATGCCAAGTGGCGGCACGGGATGCGCGTCGGTCACATCCGGCTCATCGGGGGCGAACAGCGATTCCATGGCGAAGTCCGGGTGCCAGCCTAGCGCGCGAGAGGCCGGTGCCATCGCCCACTCCACCCACCAACGCGGCCCGCTTCTCGCGGCAAAATGGTTGACGAACAGGATATGTCCGCCCGGGCGAACCACGCGTCGCATTTCGGCCAGCAGGCGCCGCGGATGGGGTACCACCGAGGCGACGAACATCGCGACAGCGATGTCGAATGCGCCATCGGGAAAATCCGTCGCTTCGGCGTCCATTTCCCGCAGCGACTCGACGTTGGCCAAACCCAGTTCGGCGACGCGCCGGCGGGCCCGATCCAGCATTTCCGCCGATAGATCGATGCCGGTGATCCGCTTGTCAGACCGGTAGCGCGGTAAAGCAAGACCGGTACCCACTCCGACCTCCAGCACCACCCGGCCTGGCAACCGGTTCACTGCTTCGGCCGCCCGCCGCCGACCCATGGCGGAAACACCCCCGAACACCAGATCGTAAACGCCGGCCCACCGACGGTACGCAGCGCGGACCGCGTCGGCGTCCAGCGCCGCCCGCGGTCCGCGAGCGCCACCGCGGCGCGACCCCATTGCATGACTCATGGTGGCAGCATCCTTCCTGGTTCTGCCTAGACTCCGATGCCGCACCGCGCAAGCGGCGCGTCACCCGGTCAGACCGGCGCCGGACGCTGCGCGAGCGAGCGCCGACTTTCGGCCGAGAGCACCACAAGGCCCCCGGCAGCGATCACCAGAGCCCCCACCACGGTGGCGAAATCCGGCACCTCGCCAAACAAACTCACACCATACAAGACCGCGAAGACCATGCCTGCATACCCCATTGGTGCGACAAGGCTGGCCGGTGCCCGGTTATAGGCCAGCACCAGCAGATAGTGACCGAATCCACCGAGTCCGCCCAACAGCGCCATCAGCATCCAACTGTGCCAACTTGGCCACACCCAGACGAACGGCATCACCATCGACGTGACCAGTGTGGCCCATAGTCCGGTCTGCACGATCGTGGTCTGCGCCGTGTCCACACCGGCGAGGCGGCGGGTCAGTATCTGATAGACTGCGTAGATGAAGGCTGACGCAAAGGCGAACAACCCGGCCGGATGGACCGAACCAAAACCTGGGCGCAGCACGATCATCGCACCGGCAAGTCCCGCGCCGACCCCGAGCCAGCGACGCCAGCCCACCCGCTCATGCAGCCAGATCCCGGCAAGTGCGACCGTGATGACCGGGCCGACAAAATTGATCGCGGTGCACTCAGCCAGCGGCACATGTTGCAGCGCCAGGGCATACAGAAGATTGCACGCCGCCAACAACAGGCTGCGCGTAATCTGCACCCGCGGCGCGCGCGGGCGCCACACGCTGCGCTTGGTCCAGGCCCCCACGGCTGTTGCCATGACCAGAAGGTGAAACCCGAATCGTGCCCACATGACTTCGGTGGCCGGCAGATCCACCACCAGCACCTTTGTGGTGGCGTCCATGCTGGCGAAGACGGCGACAGCGGCAAGGTAGAGCCCAACGCCAGCCAAGCGCCCGCGCGCGTTCAGGCCTGCGCCGGCCGGCGACGGCCGATCGTTCACGCCGGCCCGCAATGCGCAGCGGTCAGTCGGTGTGCGACAGGTTCACCGCCGCGGTGCGACCGTTCTGCTGCTGCTCGACATCGAAGCCGAGCTGCTGACCCTCGTTTAATGTGCGAAGTCCTGCCTTCTGCACGGCACTGATGTGGACGAAGACGTCCTTCCCCCCTGTCTCCGGTGCAATGAAGCCGTACCCCTTCGTCGGGTTGAACCATTTAACGGTGCCCTTGGGCATCGACGCGCTGCCTTTCTGCCAGAAGACGACTCCGCCTGCCAGCCGCTGGGCTTGCCCAGTCGGCCGGTTGGCGGGAGGTCGTCGAGTGTTCCCCGCGGCAGGTTCCCCGTCTTTCTCCTTGAGACGACTTGCCCACCGGGTCGGAACGATACGCGTCAACCCCGGGAACCGCAATGCTGTAACGCTAGGGTAGGTGAAGTCGGACGGCCACGCCGGACCGCGGCAGCGCGGCCTAATTAGCGTAAGCGGCCGATTAGCACGCCTCAGCCGCGGCTTGCGCCTTGCGCCATCCGAAGATGCTTCTGCAGCACCGGGATCGTTTGCTCCGCAAACGATTTCAATGCGGGATCGTGTCCCGACTTCGCCTCGGTGCGGAATTCGGCGATTGCCTTCTCGTGATCCTGTACCTCGTTCTGTGCAAACGCCTGGTCGAATTGTGTTCCGTTCAGCGCCATCAACTTCTGCGCCTCTGCGCGCTGCTGCGCAGTCGGCTGGGTCGGCAGACTGATGCCTTCCTGCTGGGCGATCTGGGCCAGTTGATCGTTCGCCTTGGTGTGATCCGCGACCATCGTCTCGCCAAGCTGCTTCACTGGCGCGGATGCTGCCTTGTTCGCCGCCATCTGGCCGGCGTTAATTTCCGCCACATTGCTCGTCGCGGCGTGGTCGATGACGGTCTGATCCTGCCTGGATAGCTGTGCGGCGGAGCCGTGCGCGGTCATCAGGCCGAGTCCGCTTGTCGCCATGAGAACGAGGGCTAATCTGGTCACCGGAAACTCCTCTGGTTGCAGCAGACGAGGCAACGTCGCGCCTGGAGCAGAGTTCCGCGCAAAAGGGCAGGTGCAATGGCAGGACAGGATTGGGAGCAGTTGCTCCCATCGGGCGTGCTGAACGGCGAAGGCCCGACATGGAGCGTGGGGTTGGGCAAGCTGTGGTGGGTCGATGTACGCGGCCATGCACTGCATCTGTTCGATCCGGGGACCAGTCAGGACGAGGCATGGGACCTGCCGAGTTGGCTCGGCGCCTGTTATCTGACCGATAGCGGGGTCGCGCTCACCTTGCGAGGTGGATTGTTCCTGTTTGACCACTCCTCTGCTGCGTTGCGCTTCTGCGCCGGCCCGCCTTATGACGCCCGTCGGTTTACGTTCAATGACGGGCGCTGCGACAGGTCAGGGCGGCTGTTCTCCGGGCCCATGACGGTACCGCTTGCGCCGGTTGATCCGGCCGGCCCCGAACGGATGCCGTTGTGGCGTTACGACGGATCGGGCCGGTGGACCACGATGACGGACCCGGTACGTACCTCCAATGGGCTGGCATGGAGCCCAGATGGCACCGTGATGTATCACGCCGATACAAGGCAGAAGACGGTCTGGGCCTATGACTATGACCGCGCGACCGGTGCGATTGCCGGAAAGCGGATTTTTGCCCTGGTGGACATGCCCGGCGCCTCGGGACCGGACGGGGCGAGCGTGGATCGCGACGGCTTCTATTGGGTGGCGGTATTCGGCGGCGGATGCCTGCTGCGCTTTGACCCGGACGGCAAGCTGGAGCGACGCGTGGATACGCTATGCCATTACCCGACGATGCCGGCGTTTGGCGGGGCAGGCATGGAGGTCTTGTATGTGACCTCGGCAAATCACCCGTTGAGCGATGCGGAGAAGCAGGCGCGTCCGGCCGAGGGGAACTTGTTCCGAATGATGGCTCCGGTGCCAGGGATTGCGGAGGCGGTGTTTCGGCCGGGGTGATTGAAGCACGGCATCGATTTCCGCGATGCGGTGCGCATCTGGACCGGACCCACGCTGGAACGCGCGTCCGATCGCGCCGAGGAGCCGCGAACGGTTGCGTTCGCCTTGATGGATGGCCGCGTGATTGCGGTGGTTTGGACCAGACGGAACGGCAAGCGCCAGATCATATCAGCTAAGGATGGCACACCGTCATGAGCGACAAGACTTCACCGCCTTCGTTCAGCGAAGAGCAACAGGGTCTGACTGATTGGGATCGCATCGACCGTTTGACCGACGCTGAAATCGATGCGGCGGTTCAGGCAGATCCCGATGCCGCGCCGACCGCCGATCGTGAATGGTTCCGCACCGCCACGCTGGTGATGCCGGAGCCGAAACAGGCGATCTCGCTGCGGATCGATACCGACGTTCTGCGTTGGTACCGCGACCAGGGCCCCGGCTATCAGTCGCGCATGAACGCAATCCTGCGCGAATACGCCAAAGCACACGGGGCCGTGCTTGCGGACCGTTCCGCCCGGGTGCGCCGAAGCTGATCAGGACGGATGGGCTGAGGGGCGGATAGCCGGGCAATCCGGGCGCGCTTTCGGGCCGCGCCGGCCGAGCGGGACCTTGCAATTATCCACGCGCTGCTCGTCCGATGCCTTGTCGGAGAGACGCTCCTTGAGCGTCTGCGCCGTGCTTTGTGCTGTCCCGGCAAAGGCGGTGCCAAGTGGCAGGACGGCCAGCAAAGCGAGACCGAGACCCAGTGCCGGAGGGGTCATGGACATAGAGCCTCTGGTGGCGTCAGGGTAACGTAGGCCAGATTGCTAATTCCCGTACTCCGTTCATTGCCGCCGCTCTGCTCAGCTCCGCTGTTCGCCCGGCAGCATCATCTCGGGCAAACGGCCACCGTCGCGGATGTGGCGTTCCAGCACGGCATCCACTGCCGCGGGTGAATCGACGCGGTACCACACGCCCTCGGGATAGATCACGACGCACGGGCCGTGCTCGCACCGGTCCAGGCACCCAGCGCTGTTCACACGGACGGTGCGTAGCCCGAGCTCCTTCGCCCGCACTTTCATGTAGTCGCGCAATTTTTCGCTGCCCTTGGCGGCACAGCTCCCCTTCGGGTGCCCATCCGGCCGGCGATTGCAGCAAACGAAGACGTGCGCCTGATAATAGAGCGGCGGATCGTCCGCCCGTCTTTCACTCATTTCCTCGTCTGTCCTTACGCGTCGGGCACCCCTATCTCATTCGAACCGCCCCTATGGCAAGGAGCCGCACATGACTGAGGCCGCCAATCTGCTGGGCCGGGAAACCTCTCCTTACCTGCTCCAGCACGCCGAAAACCCAGTGCACTGGCGCCCGTGGGGGGCGGCGGCGCTCGCGGAAGCTGCCGCCGAGAGCAAGCCCATATTGCTGTCGGTCGGCTACGCCGCCTGCCACTGGTGCCACGTGATGGCGCATGAGTCGTTCGAAAACGCGGAAACGGCCGCGCTGATGAACGCCCTGTTCGTCAGCATCAAGGTGGACCGCGAGGAGCGGCCAGATATCGATCATCTCTACATGTCGGCCCTGCACGCGATGGGTGAGCAGGGCGGCTGGCCGTTGACCATGTTCCTGGCTCCGGATGGAACGCCGTTCTGGGGTGGCACGTATTTTCCGCCCGAGCCCCGCTGGGGCCGACCTTCGTTTTCTCAGGTGCTGGAGGGCGTTGCCGCGGCGTGGCAGGCGCAGGACCAGATGGTCACCCATAACATCGGCGCATTGCGCCGCGCGATCGAGCGCATGTCCGCGCCGCAACCAGGGGACATGCCGGGTCCGGCGCAATTGGATGCGGTCGGGCACGCCCTGTTGCGCATTACCGACCCTGATCAGGGCGGAGTGCGCGGCGCACCGAAATTCCCCAACCCGCCGATCTTCCGATTTCTTTGGCAGAATGCGTTCCGCACCGGCAACCCGGCGGGAAAGGATGCGCTGCACCTGTTGCTGCGCCGGATGTCGGAAGGCGGCATCTATGATCACCTTGGCGGCGGTTACGCACGCTACTCGACGGATGCTGCCTGGCTGGTGCCGCATTTCGAGAAGATGCTGTACGACAATGGACAAATGCTGGAGCTGCTGGCTCTTGCCCACGCCGACCGTCCGGACCCGCTCTACGCAGAGCGCGCGGAGGAGACGGTCCGCTGGATGATCCGCGATATGTCGGCGGGCGAGGCATTCGCCGCCTCCGAAGACGCCGACAGCGAAGGCGAGGAGGGCCGGTTCTACGTCTGGACGGAGGCCGAGGTGGACGCGCTGCTCGGCCGCGACGCGCCGGCCTTCAAGGCTGCCTACGACGTGACCGCTGCCGGCAATTGGGAAGGCAAAACGATTCTGCGGCGGATCACAGCGCGGGGCAGCGAGCAGCAGGAAGCAGCATTAGCGCGTGCGCGCCAGATGCTGTTCACGGCGCGGGCAAGCCGCATTCGCCCGGGACGCGATGACAAGGTGCTTGCCGACTGGAACGGGTTGGCAATTGCCGGGCTGGCACGAGCGGCGGCGGTGTTCGGCCGGCCGGACTGGCTCGCCCGTGCTGAATTGGCGTGTGATTTCGTTTTGCACGAACTGGCCGGCCCCGATAGTCGTGTGCAGCATGCGTGGCGGCTGGGACGGGTGACAGCAGCCGGGCTGCTGGATGATCAGGCGAGCATGGCACGCGCCACGCTGGCATTGTACGAGAGTACCGGCGATTTCGCCCGGCTGGACCAGGCCATCCGCTTGGCCGAAGCCGCCCTGACGCACTTCAGTGACGGGGTCGGCGGATTCTTCACGACCGCCGATGATGCCTCTGACGTGCCCCTCGCCCGGCCGCGAACGGCCGCCGATAACGCCACGCCGGCGGGCAACGGTTTGCTGGCGGAGGTGTTCGCCCGACTTTGGCACCTGACGGGAGA
>DATIMO010000371.1:0-5519 GCA_035475215.1 Acetobacteraceae bacterium
TTCACAGCCCGCCCGTCAAGCGGTGGCGCCGCGATGGCTGGTCTGTTGTATCCAGGAGTAGGCCGACCCAATAAGTGGGACCCAATAAGTGGGTCGGCCAGCCTACTACCGACGTTTCACAACGATCTTGATTTTTCACGATCGGCAGAAGGGGCGATGGCTCGTATCCATCATTTCCTCCCGCTGAAGCCGACCGGGCCAGTCCCGGTCGGCTTCATTACTTTCGGGGCACTGCGCTAACTTTTGCTGAACCCGCCATCCGCGGCTTACAGTTAAACCGCCCGAATCGGCTCGCTCTGCAAGGTCGTCCGGTCACGATCTGATGCGGGTGTCCGATCCTGGTCTTCAGCCGGGACCGTCGGCTCCGTCGGCTGATCCGCTCCCAACAACTCATGCGCCAGCGCCAGGCGGCGAAATTTATGCGGACTCATCTCGATGCTCCGCGATCGGTTACGCGCGAATTGAAGCTGTCGAATATGACCGGAAAAAGGCCGGGCGGGCCGTCCGTTATGACAAAGAGTTACCGGCCTTAACGGCGTTCGTCCCAGCGTGCCGCGGCAGCATCATCTGAATCCCGGGCAATAACCCAGGTATCGGCGCCATCGGCGAGGTGCTCCTTCTTCCAGAACGGCGCCTTGGTCTTGAGCCAATCGATCAGAAACGCAGTGGCCTCCAGCGCTGCCTGGCGATGCGGTGCGGCCGTCAGCACCAGCACAATGTTCGCCCCCGGCACCAGCCGGCCCACGCGGTGGATAACCGTGCAGGCGAGCAAATGCCAACGCTGCTCCGCCTCCTGGACGATACGGGCGATCGCCCGCTCGGTCATTGCCGGATAGTGCTCCAAAGTCAGGGCGGTGATCGGTCTGCCATCCTGGCTGTCGCGCACGGTCCCGATGAAGCAGCCGATGCCGCCGATATCGGTGCGCCCGGCCGTCATTGCCTCGATTTCCGCGCCGGTGTCGAAGTCTTCGCTCTGCACGCGAATGCGGGCCATGCTCAGCCCCCGGTGACCGGCGGAAAGAACGCCACCTCGTCGCCCGGGCGCAGCGACACCGATAATTCGGCGAAATCCTGGTTCACGGCACAACGGATGGTCCGCCGATTCTCGAACGCCGCGGCGTGGCGAGGACTGCGCTCGGCCAGCCACGCGATCAGGTCCCCGACAGTGAGCACGCTGGCGGGCAGCGATACTGCTTCCTCGGCCGTGCCGATGCGTTCACGCAGCCACGCAAAGTAGAGCACTGTCAGCTTCGGCGTTTCGGTGTCCATGCCTGCCATATGGGGCTTCTACTTCGGCGTGGGCACCGTCTGAACCGTGCCATCCGACTTGATGATTGTGCTGGTGCCGTTGCCGTTCGGCACCACAATGGCGGTGGTGCCGTTGGGCAGCGTGATCGTCTGGTAGGCGCTGGTGCCGCCGGTGGGAACGCCTGGCCCCTGCGGCGTCTGATAGAGCGGCGTACCGGCGACCGGCGGATTGGCAGGGGTCGCGGCCGGAGGCACTGGCGGGATCTTCAATGGCGGCGGCGGAGCACCGGCAGGTGGAACTGGGCTTCCGCGTTGCGGCGGCAGTTCCGGCGGGGGCACTGCGTTGGGCAATTGGCCGCCCGATTTCTCCAGCGTTTCCAGCGTCGGCTCCGCCTCGACCGGGCCAGGCCATACATTGCCTGGCTCCTGCTGCAGCGGCTCGACGTTGACCGGAATGCCCTGCGCACGCCGCAGATTCTCGCTGGCGCCGGCCGGCATGTACGGATCGCTGCCGGCAACGAACGGCAGGTCGTGCCACGCATAGAATCCGCAGCCGGACAGGCTCAGGCACAGGCCGAGCAGGGCGAGGCGCCACATGGTTCGAGGCTCCGAAACTGGGTCGAGCGGTGCCGTGCCGATCGGGCGGGCACATTGCCGATCCGGGGGGCGCCGCTCAAGCATCCGCGAGAGCTGGAAGAATACGCAGTATCCATTCCGCAACCGCAGCCGGTTCGTCAAGGGGAAGAACGGGCCGGTCGCAAATCATAGGCTCGGGCGCGGCCACCGCGATCACGTTCGGCTCCGAGGGCCAGATCGGCGGTTTGCCGAGGATCGGGCGATGCACCTCCAGCTTCGGGAACGGGTGGGTCTTGAACCCTTCCACGAGTACGAGGTCCACCGGATCGAGCCGCAGCAGCAGATCCGGGAGATCTGGTTCCCGGCCGTCCACCTCATGCAGCAGCGCCCAGCGGCGGCCGGAGGCCACCAGAACCTCATGCGCACCGGCGACGCGGTGGCGAAAGCTATCCTTGCCCGGCCGGTCCATGTCGAAGCCGTGATGCGTGTGCTTTACGGTGGACACGACCAGTCCGTGGGAGCGCAACATCGGCAGCAGTGCAGTGAGCAGTGTGGTCTTGCCGCTGCCGGACCAGCCCACGACGCCGAACACTTTCATAAGCGTTTCAGGATGGCGGGTGCGCTGGATGGGGCGGTACCACCCCACGAGGCGGAGCCGTCGCGGCGTGACGCAGGCCCGCGGTCAGGTAGTCCCATCCGGTCACCAACGTCAGTACTGCAGCGCCCCACAGCATCATGGCACCGATCAGACTGACCGGGACGAACGACAGGTGCAGCAGAACGGCCGAGCGGTCTCCTGCCAGCAACGTTCCCAGCGCGCCCATCTGGAACCCCGTCTTCCACTTGGCCAGCCGGGTCACCGGCAGCCCGGCCCGTATCCCGGCGAGGTATTCCCGCAGGCCGCTGACCAGGATTTCCCGCAGCAGAATCACGATAGCGGGGTACAGCGTCCAGTAACTGAATCGGCCCGCGCCGGCCAGCATCATCAGTGTGGCCCCCACCAGCAGCTTGTCGGCGATCGGGTCCAGCATGCGGCCGAAATTCGACTGCTGCCGACGAGTGCGGGCGAAATGGCCATCCAGATAATCGGTGATCGCGGCGGCGCTGAACACGACGCACGCGGCAAAATCCGTCGCCGGACGATTGAGCGCCGCCAGCGCGACCAACACCGGAATGGCGGCGATTCGCGACAAGGTCAGCACGTTTGGCAAGTCGGTGAGCATGCGGGCAGACGGTACCGTGAGGGCGCGCGGGAGGCTAGCGGCAACTATGGATCAGGGCTGCGGCAGGCATATGGCAGACGATTCATTAACGCCGGTGGCGTGTCCCGGTGGGGAGGTTTGGAGTGAATTTAGCTAATCAACGAAGGAGCACGGGCCGCTGGGACGTTCGGCACGCCCATTTGGCGATGGTCGGGACCCGATCGGATCCCAAGGCCGTCAAGGGCGGTAAGTCAGGCGGCGGGCCTATTTCGCCTCTGTCCAACTCTCGGAAAACGCCAACGCAGAGGTGCTGAAGGGGCGGCCTTCGCGCTCCCGTGGCCAGGCAAGACCCTTCGCCGCGGTGCCGTTGCGGGTGAACTGTGCGCCGAGTGCCGGAATGAGCACCGTGCAAACACCATATGGCCGCGTCGGATCGGCATTCGGCTGGGTGTGGATCAGCAGCGGCTCGCCGATCCTGTACCAGGTCAGCGCGAGTTCGCCGTCCGGGCCATCCAGCCGCTCGGTCCAGAAGTCGCGGGCGTCACCGTGCTTGCTGAATCGTGCGTCAGATACCGGAATGGTCTGGTCGCGCAGGTCGGCATTGAGCATGCCCTGCACGGTTGCCTGCAGCCAGCGCGTCATCGCGATATTATCCGAGTAGATGCGCCACTTGTCGTCGGTGAGCTCACTTTTCACGTACAGAACGTGGCCAGCGCCGGCCGGCGACAGCAGAATACGCCAGAAGCTCGCATTGGTGGTGAAGTCGTTGCTATCGCTCGGGCTGAGCCGGATGAACGGGTTCTCGCCGGTCAGGATGACACGATTCGCATCGAGACTGCTCATGGCAGACGTCTCCTGGATGGTTGTTGCATCACGCAGGAACAATAGGGTGCCACGTGACGTGCGGCACGGCAATTCCGCCGCGGCAGTGGCATATGCGGGCGCGCGCTGCGAAAAGGCTGGCCCTTCTGCGGTGTGCTGGCTTGCGCGTGATATTATGGCATCAGAGTGGAGAGAAATGTAACCTGGGGGATCGTAATGTCGTCGGAATCTGCCGCAAAATCGCTTGTAAAGATGTGGCAAAAAAGGCGAGTTCAATTTGAACAAATAAAACGATGATGAGGAAAAGATGATCGACAAGGTCCGATACAATCTGACAAAATGCCTGGATGAGATCGCGCCTGCTGCGCGCCTTTAGTTGCTGGCTAACGACGACCGAAATAACACTCCGCTGATCACGCTCGGTAATCACCGCCCATCCGCACGCCAGGGTGAAAATGGGCATAAACCCGGCGTGCGGTTTCACGGCTGATACCAGGCGCCGCCTCCAGGTCGGCAAGGCCGGCCATCTTCACACCCCGCGCGGAGCCGAAATGGTTCAGCAGCGCGCGCTTGCGCGCCGCCCCGATGCCCACTACCTCGTCCAGTTCGCTGTGGGTCAGCGCGCGCGATCGGCCGGCGCGATGCGTAGTGATGGCGAAGCGATGCGCCTCGTCGCGCAGTCGCTGCAGGAAATACAGCACCGGGTCGCGCGGCGGCAACTGAAATGGTTCGAGCCCAACCATATGAAACCACTCGCGCCCAGCATCACGGTCCGGGCCCTTGGCGATTGCGATCAGCGGCAGGTCGGTCACGCCGAGTTCCGCCAGCACATCGCGCGCGGCCGATAACTGCCCCGCGCCGCCATCGATCAGCACAAGGTCGGGCCACCCTTCCGATCGCGGCGCCCCGTCCTCAACACCTTCTTCCCGCAGCAGCCGCCCAAATCGGCGTTGCAGCACCTCGCGCATCATGGCGAAATCGTCGCCGGGTGTGACAGGGCCGCGGATGGAGAATTTGCGATACGCGGACTTCGCAAATCCGTCAGTCCCGGCAACGATCATCACCCCGTATGGATTGGTGCCCATGATGTGGCTGTTGTCGTACACCTCGATCCGCTCCGGCGGCGCCGGCAATCGAAACGTCTCTGCCACCCCGGCTAGCAGCTTCGCCTGGCCCGCCGATTCAGCGAGCTTGCGTTCCAGCGCTTCGCGCGCATTGACCTCAGCGTGCTGCACGACCGCGCGTTTTTCCCCGCGCTGCGGAACCAGGATCTCCACCTTGCGTCCGGCCTTCAGGGTCAGCGCTTCTGCCACCAGCTCCTGCTCGGGAAGCGCATGACTGGTCAGCACGCAGGGCGGCGGCGGCTTGTCGTCGTAGAATTGCGCGATGAATGCTGCCAGCACGGCTCCGGCTTCCTCATGGCGCGCGTGGGTGGGGAAGAAGGCACGGTTGCCGTTGTTGCGCCCGCCGCGAAAGAAGAACACCTGCACGCAGGTCTGTCCGGCAATTTGCCACGCCGCGATCACGTCCGCGTCCTGCAGACTGGCGGGGTTGATCACGCCGCTGCCCTGCACATGTGTCAGTCCGCGAATGCGATCCCTCACCGCGGCGGCACGCTCGAATTCCAGCGCCTCGGCGGCGTGTTCCATCTCGGCAGCAAGTTCCTGTTGC
>DATIMO010000372.1:0-7920 GCA_035475215.1 Acetobacteraceae bacterium
GCCGATCAGCTTGCCGTCCTTGATGCTGGTCATCGGCATGTCGCCGTTGATCGCGACGGTCAGCGCTCCGGGAGTGACCGTCTTGAAACTTGGGGCCCCGGCGGCGGGAACCACTCGAAATGACCCAATGCCGGCTCCTGCCAGCACGACGTTCGACAGGAACATGCGACGACCGAGTATTTTGAACATGGTTTCCCCCCTGATTACAGCAGATGCTTGTTTGCAGCGGACACACCCGACCGCTGTCAGCCACGTTCCTTGATGCCCGTGTAGTAGCTTACCCAGCGCAGCCCGTCCTTCCCCGAAACCAGGAATGGAAGATACGTCTGTTGCGCGCTCCGCGCCGTGCCGATCAGGTGTTCCACCTGGTCCGGCCTCCCCACCGGCACGCCATTCACATTCACGATCACCTCGCCAGGCCGCAAACCTTGCTCGCCGAGATCGGCATTCTCTGACGCCGCCTCCACCAGCACGCCCACTACACCCGCCGGAATCCCGAATTGCTGGCGCACCGCGTCGGTGATCGCGGCCAGCTTCAGGTCGGGATCGGGCGCCGGCGCCATGGCCGCCATCGCCGCCGGTGCCATCGCCGCTTCCACCGGCGATCCCATGTTCGGCCATTCGACCGGCGTGATCTGCACGGTCTGTTCCTTGTGATCCCGCCAGATGGTCAGGTCGGTCGTACTGCCGATATCCATCAGCGCAATCGTGCGGACCATCGCCCGCGTATCGGACAGCCGACTGCCGCCCACGGCAAGAATGACATCACCGGGACGCAGGCCGGCATCGCGTGCGGGGCCGTTCTCGTCGATCGCGGTAACGATGGCGCCGCCCGGACGCGGCACGCCGAATCCCTTTGCCACCTCAGGGCTGACATCCTGCGCCGTCACCCCGATCCACCCCGGCTGCGGCAACTTCGGATCGAGCAGATGACGCACGATGAAATCGGCATCATTGGCCGGGATGGCATAGCCGATCCCGATATAGCCGCCACCATTCTGGGTGTAGAGTGCGGTGTTCACCCCGACCACCTGCCCACCAACCGTGACCAGGGGACCGCCGGAATTGCCCGGATTGATCGCCGCATCCGTTTGGATATCGTCATCGAACGGCGTCTGGTTCAGATTTCGGTTGAGCCCGCTGATAATCCCCGCACTGACCGACATTCCCAGTCCATATGGATTGCCGATCGCCAGCACCGGATCTCCTATCCGCGCGCCGGAACTGTCGGCAAGATCGAGCGCCGGGAGCGGACGGCCCGTGTCCACCTTCAGCACGGCCAGATCGGCCACATTCGCCGCCCCGAGCAGCCGGGCGCGTGCCTGGGTGTTGTCGTGGAAGATCGCCGTGATCTCGACCGCGTCCTGGATCACGTGACGGTTGGTCACGATGACCCCGGAGGGATCGATCACGAACCCCGAGCCAAAGAACCGCTGGCGTCGCGCGGTCAATTGCCCATCTGCCGGTTGCGTGCCGGTGACCTTGACGACCGACAGACTGACTACGGCCGGCAGCACGTGGTCCAGCAGGTCCGCGTAGCCTTGGGTGCAGCACGGAGCAGCCGTGGCGTTCCGCCCGAATGGCGCCGCCGCGAACAGCACGAGAGCCAGAACAGGAAACAGGGCACGGCGCATGCGGGTGCTCCTTTGCGGCGGTGAACCGGTTCAATGCACCTCAGGCCCGCCGGCGCTGACGGGCTTCCACGAGCAGACAGAGAATCTCGAACAGGATCGAGGCCCCATTGAAGGCCGTGATGCCGCCCACATCGAAGGGCGGCGCCACTTCTACCAGATCACCACCAACGAAATCGATGCCGCGCAGGCTGCGCAGCAGACGCAGCGCCTCTCTCGCCGAGATGCCGCCCGCCTCCGGCGTGCCGGTACCAGGCGCCTGGGACGGATCGAGACTGTCGATGTCGTACGTCAGATACACAGGACCGCTGCCAACCACGCGCCGTGCTTCCTCGGCGGCGCGTTGCCAGCCTTGGTCCTGAAACTCGTCCATCGGCAGCACGCGCATCCCGCTGCGCTGGCTGAACCCCCACATGTCCGGATCGTTGGTTGTGCCGCGAATCCCGATCTGAATGACGCGCTTCGGGTCCAGCAAGCCTTCATCCACCGCGCGGCGGAATGGCGCACCATGATGGAACCGCGAACCGAGGTAATCGTCCCCGGTGTCGCAATGCGCGTCGACATGGATCATGCCGACCGGACGATCCGCGGCCACCGCGCGCAGGATCGGCAGGCTGATCGAATGGTCGCCGCCCACCGAAAGTGGCACGACCCCCGCCGCGACCACGGTCCGATAGAACGCCACGATCTCCGCCAACGCCCCTTCCAGCGCATAAGGCTGCTCGATCCAGCAATCGCCTAGATCGCGAACGCGCGCCGCCTCGTATGGCCGCACACCCGTGGCGGCGTTGATCCGGCGCAACAGCGAGCTTTGCTCCCGCACCGCGCGCGGGCCGTGTCGGGTGCCGGTGCGGTTGGTCACGCCCCCGTCGAACGGCACGCCGATCACGCCGATATCGACTTCGTCCAGCTTTTCGGTGAATGGCGCCCGAAAAAACGTGGCGATCCCGGCGTAGCGGGGACGCGCCTGGGGATCCGTCATTTCCTGATATTTCTGCGGCTGCTTGATCATGCGTGACCTCCGAACCTTCCTTCCAGTGTATTCGACCTGGGCCGTGGAAACAGCCGGGGGCGGACGCTATATCGCGTCCCAGCTATACACGTCGCGCGTGCGCTCAAGCGGGGTCAGTCCACTGCGGATCGCGGGCAGCAGGTGTTCGGCCAGGCGCTCCGGCGTCCATCCATCACCGCGATGCATGATCCGGATCGGGCGCGGTTGACCATACAGATAGATCTCGTTGCCACGGGCGCCCATGATCTGCCCCGAAACCTCGGCCGCCGCGTCGGATGCCAGGAACACTGCCAGTTGCGCCACCTGGTCCGGGCGCGTCTTCGCGGCGCGCGCTTTCATCTGCTCCTCGCTTTGGCCCGGAACCGTCTCGATCATGCGGCTGAACGCGTGCGGTCCGATGCAGTTGGAACGAATTTTGTATCGCTGCATGTCCATCGCGATATTCCGCGACAGTCCGGCGATGCCCAGTTTCGCCGCGCCGTAATTCACCTGCCCGACGGCACCGATCAGGCCGGAGGTGGATGTCATGTGCACGAACGCGCCGCTTTCCTGCTTGCGGAAATGCGTCACCGCGGCGCGCGAGACGTAGAAGGCGCCATAGAGATGCACCTTCATCACCGCATCCCATTCCTCCGGCGACATGTAGTGGAACATGCGGTCGCGCAAGATGCCGGCATTGTTCACAACGATGTCAATCCGGCCGTAACGATCTATCGCGGTGGCCACGATGCGCTGGGCGGAGTCCCATTCGGCGACCGAGTCGGAATTGGCGACAGCTGCACCCTGGCCGTTTGCGGTTTCTATCTCGCGGACGACTTCCTGGGCCGGGGTTTCGTCGTGACCTTCGCCGGTGACGCCGGCACCGATGTCGTTGACAACGACCTTGGCGCCATTATGTGCCATGGCAATCGCGATGGCGCGGCCGATGCCGCGCCCCGAACCGGTAACGACGGCGACCTTTCCTTCAAGCATACCGGGCATTTTCGTTCGACTCCCTCGTTCCTTGGTTTCCTGGAACCAGCATGCGCCGGCGAGGAGGCCGTGTCCAATTCCACGGTCCCCTGACAAGTGCCCCCAAACAGCATTTGATAAAATCGTTGTGTATCGCATGTATTTCTTGGGAACGAGACGACAGCGAAGCTAAGGTCGCCGAAGCACATACCGACAGGGAGGAATACCATGGTCCGATTTTGCTCCGCGCTTGCCGGAACTGTACTGGTGCTGGCTATACCCTGAGCGGAGGACAGGGCCAGGTGAGAGACGCACGAGGCACGCGACAGGGCGAGACCAAAACAGGAGATCATCGTGACACCGCTCCAATCCGGTGGCACGAATATACAAACGTTGGCGACACAACGATCATCTTCCTGATCGTCGAGAAGAAATATCAGCCGGCCCCAGAGGCGGATCAGCAGGTCTGCAAGTAGCTTGCCCCGACATCCAGCCGCTATCGTCCCACTCATCGGCAAGGATCGCCCATCGCTCATGGTCACGCCAGACATCGGCAATACGTAGATAACGCGGCGAGAATCCCTCCTTGCGGAAACCGAGTCGCTGTGCCAGCGCAATCGAACGACGGTTGTCCGGCTGGATGTTGGCTTCCAGCCGGTGCAGCCCGAGGTCGGTGAACGCGATGCTCACCGCACGGCTGACCGCCTCCGTCATCAGTCCGCGACCGGCATGGAGCGCCATGCCGTAGTAGCCGAGATAAGCGCCCTGATAGAGACCGAGCACGATGTCGTTCACGTTCACCACACCGACGATGTCGCCGCTTGCCGCGTCGCGCGCCACGAATTGCACGTGCGGTCCGGTAAACGAACGCGTGAGCCAGGCGTCAAATCCGGCTTCGTCGGTGAACGGTTCGGCCCAGGGGTGGTGATAATCCCGGCTGCGTTGATTGCCGCTGACAAGATCGGCCCGATCGGCGCGGCAGGCCCGGGTAAGGACCACGCGGGGCGCGTTGTTTTGCACGCTACTGGCCAATTGATTGCAGAAAATTCTGCATCGCTGCGGCGACGATTTCCGGTGTCTGTGTCGTCATGAAATGCCCGGTCTCCAGCGCCTGGAATCGCGCGTTCGGCATCGTGCGTGCGAGTGGTTCCACCAGCGAAGGCGGGCGCAGCCGGTCATGTGTGCCGGCCAGCAGCAGTGTCGGGCAGGCGATGCTGGGAAGTTCATCGATTACGGTGGCATCCGCCAGCATGCGGTTGATCGCGCCGAAACTTTCGGGGTCGTTCGCCAGCCAGCGCGCGCGGAACCGGCGGAACTGCTCGGCGTCGTGCCGCACCTCTGGTGGGTAGGACGCCGCGAAGCTTTGCTCTACAATGCCGCGAGGACCCGTCCGCTCCATCGCTTCGGCGCGCGCGATCGTGGCGGCCCGCCGATCGGATGTGACGCCGGTTGCCGGCGCCATCGCAACCAGCGCAGCGGCGCGATCAGGGAAGCGCGCGGCGAAGTGCAGCACGATTCCGGCGCCGACCGCACAGCCGGCCAGCGCGACTTTGCCGGCGATGACGAGTGCATCGAGCAGCGCCGCGAGATCGTTGGCCATGGTGTCGAATGTGACGGTACCGCGAATCTTCTCCGACTGTCCGGCGCCGCGTGTGTCGTAGCGCAGCACGCGCCGATGTTGGGCCAGTGTGGGCAGGACCTGGTCCCAGCTTTCCAGCGTGCCGCCCATTTCGTGCACCAGAACCAGCGTTGTTTCACCTGAGCCTGTCAGGTCGTAGCGCAGGCTGGTGCCGTTGACCTCGATCCAGTCCATGATGTCCTCCGTCTGGCGTGAGGATAGAGCGCCGGGAGAATGGCGGAAAGCGCCGGCGTCATCCGGCTTGGTCCCGCAATCGAAAAAGCAATTTCAGGAGGACCACATGTCAGCATCGATGACCCTGCACTGGTCGCCGCGCTCACCGTACGTGCGGAAGGTGATGATTGCGGCGCATGAAATGGGACTGGCGGACCGACTACGGACGGTGCGCAGCGTGGTAGGCGGTACGACGCCGCGACCTAATGCGCGACAATCCGTTGGGCAAAATTCCGACATTGGTGCTGGAAGACGGAACCGCGATTTACGATTCACCTGTAATTTGCGAATACCTCGACACGCTGCACGACGGCCCGAAGCTGTTCCCGCCCTGGCCCGCACGCCTGAACACGCTGCGCCGGCTGGCGCTCGGTGACGGCATGCTGGACGTGGCATTGGCCTGGCTTGGGGAGCGGCTGCGTCCGGCCGAACGTCAATCAACGGCGCATATCGATCTGTGGCGTGCCAAAATCTACGCCGCCGTCGATGCACTGGAAGCCGAGGTCGATCACGTTGCAGCCGATCCGTTCTCGATCGGGCATATCGCGATCGGTGTGGCGCTCGGCTATCTCGATTTTCGTTTCACCTCTATCGCCTGGCGTGAGAATCATCCGAAGCTGACCGAGTGGCAGGCGCAGTTCGATCAGCGTCCTTCGGTGCGGGCCAATCTGCCGGTGGACGATCGCTGAGGCTCCGGCACTCTGGACAGCAGCCGGTGCAGCTCCGTCAGGAACAATCGGGCAGAGATTTCCGGCGACCAGGGCTCCCACGGCGCTGCACCGTTCGGCCGCGGCGTGGGATCACGAGCCAATGGCTTGGTCGCGATGCCCAGGCTGGCGCGCACCTCCTCCAGCGACCAGCCGACCACGTGGATCGCCTCGCTGGCGGCGGCGACCCGGTCGGCGCGCTTGTGCGCCGCGCGTTCATCCGGGGTCCAGGCCGGAAGGCCATAGCGACGCCAGATTGCTACGCTCAGCCGCGCCGAAAGCCCCGCAAATCCGGCGCCGAGAAGCGGCTTGATCGGCGTGATCGCGTCGAAGCCCAACAGGCCCTCATCCGCATCGTGCAGCAACTCGCGCAGCTCACGCGGGGGGTCCAGCCGGGCGCGGCCCTGGCGGCGAATCGCCAGCACTGTCAGGCTATGCTGCGCCACCGACAGTGGCAGCGGCCAGGCTGAATGTCCGCCCCAGCGATAGGTGCGGGCCAGCCCAAGCGCCAGATCGTCGTCGCTCCAATCGAATGGCGTCGGGTCCAGCAGGTCAAGCCGCTTGCCCGATGGCAGCAGCACCCAGGCGCGGGGTGACAAGGTCGGTGGCTCCGTGGCAAAGGGTAGGACGAGCGCGGGCGCTCGCGGATGGGGGCTCGTCTAATGGTAGGACAGCGGACTTTGACTCCGCTAATCGTGGTTCGAACCCACGGCCCCCAGCCAGCTTCCGCCATCTGACTTCCATGCGGACGGCGATGGATGCGTTGGTGCCGCCCACCGCACCCCGCCGGACTCTGGTCGCCCCCATGTTGACCGGCGGCTCGAAACAACCTTTCGTTTCAGGTTATCTGACCTGTCTCTGAAGCAGGCTGTTCCCGCATCCAACCTTGGTTCGCCGGGCTGAACGAGGTGGATTCAGCATCATCGCCACCACCTCCGGTCTGCCAGCGTCGGCGACGGCGCGCAAAAATGGTGCTATGCTGCTCGCCATGAACATCGCCCTGCGCCAGAAGCGGATGACCCGCGAGCAGTTCTTCGCCTGGGCCGAGGCCCAGGACAAACGCTACGAATTCGACGGTTTCCAGCCGGTCGCCATGGTCGGCTCGACCATCAATCACAACCACATCGTCCGGAATATCCACCGCTCGCTCTATGCCCGTCTAATCGGCAGCGGCTGCCTGCCGATGGGACCGGACGACGGCGTTGCCACCATCGGCGACACCGTCCGCTATCCGGACGCCGTCATCACCTGCACCCGAACGCCCGGCACCTCCCGCCTGGTAGAAAACCCTGTCGTTGTGTTCGAAATCATCAGCTCCGGCAACAGCGCCAACGACCGGATCATCAAGGTCCGCGAGTACCGCGCCGTCCCCACCATCCATACCTACGTCATTGTCGAGCAAAACAGCATCGGCCTCACGCTGCTCCGGCGACACGAAAGCAATGCGTGGATCACCACTACGCTCACCGGCGATGACCCGCTCCGGCTGCATGACCCCGATATCGAGATCCCCATCACCGAATTCTACGAAAACGTCGATCTGCCCGCCGCACCGGACACGCCGCCCGCGTAAACGGACGGTTAACGCCAGACGTACATCTGCGGGTCACAACCCGCTGGAGTGCACCCTGGAGTGAGACACAGAAATTAAGGACACTGTTCTAGGAGGGGAACGGATGTCCAGAACGCTTCGAAGCCATCCGCCGGATTTCAAGTTGGCGGCGATTGAGCGGATGGCGAAGGCGCCGAATATCGCGGCGCTGGCGC
>DATIMO010000373.1:0-6429 GCA_035475215.1 Acetobacteraceae bacterium
CGGGTTGATACCAATCAGCGGAGATACCGACTCTCCGGCGTCGATAACCGTCATGGCCGGCGAAGGCCGGCCATCCACGTCTCCTCGTCGCGGCAGCAAGACGTGGATGGTTGGGACAAGCCCGGCCACGACGACCTGACATTTGCATCGTGTACGTCAACCTCTTCGCCGCCTGGTATAAGTTTGCAATGGCTTGCAACATCGATCACGCCAGTGCCTTCCGGCGGCGGGGCAATGATGCAGCAAGCAGGGCGAACAATCCACCGATCAGCAGCGCCATCACCGGGTCGGTGATCTCGGCTGATCGGCCCGGCAAATGAGTTTGCGCGACGCTGGTTGCGAACAGGACCGTAGCGGTCCCGATCGTCGCGCGCTTGAGCCCGAGACCGGCGTGATCGAGCAGCCAGATCAGCCCACCAAACAGGACGAATTTCTCGCAGAACGACTGTACGGCGATCGCGATGGAGCCTCGCATCAAACCGAGGAACGGTACCCAGCCGAAGTGGCGCGTTGCGACACTGAAGGTGAACGGCTCCAACCGCAGTGCGACAATCAGGCAGAGCCATAGTCCGGCAAAGACAGCCATGCAGAACGGCATTCGGCGCAGCAGCGGCGATAGCAGCAACGCAAGCACCGCGCCTGTCACATCTGACAGTTGCAACCTGGAGTTGACGACCAGCACCCGGCCGACGATTTCTGTCCCGATCAGAACCGGGAACAGAAGCAACCAGCGGGATCGGCCGAAAATAGACTCCACAAGCCTGGCCATCAGGAGCCAAACAATAGTGAACCGTAACAGATCAAAGCTCGGCGGAACAGAAATGCTGAACACCGGTTTGATTGCTCGCCAGTATTTGTGCAGGTCGATGGTGGGCACGTAGGGATAAAGCCGGTATCCCAGCCATCCTGCTATCAGCATTGCCGCCGCCGGTTGCTCGGCAATGTCAGCCAGCAGCGGCCATCGCCAGGTGCCGCTGAGTACCGCTCCGGTCACTGCTCCGGATGTGGTTCCGATGGCATTGGCATAAACGTCACCCATCGATGTGATCCGGCCGGCGATGCGAAACTGGCAAAGCTCCATCCCGACGCTCAGGGTCGCGCCGGCCAGAAGCGACAGCGCAACACGTGTGGCGGTCTGCAGCCGGATGGGCAGAGCGCGGGCCGCGAAAAAGCCGAATGGGACATAGAGCAGCACGTTTGCCAGCAGATCACCGCGGCGATCCCAGGTGCGCCAGCTATGCAACAGGAAGTCCAACGCGCCGATTGGCAGCCCGTTGCCTCGGTAGCGAAACGGATAGAGCGAGCCGTAAACGATGACCGCCGCAATGACGACGAACGCGATCGCATTTCCGGCGTTGCGATTGTGATTCGGCATATTGCTGTATTCCAGCCGATCGCGGTCCGTTGACGGACCACACCCTGCCGCCTAGCGTCGCGCCATCTTGCAAATCAGGGGACGCCCGATGGCGAACAGAATCAAGCAGCGACTGAAAGACGGCAAAGCTGTCGTGAACGGATGGCTCGCCATTCCGTCCGGCTTCTCGGCCGAGGTCATGGCCCAGTGCGGCTGGGACAGCGTGACCGTCGACATGCAGCACGGCATCCAGGACTACCTGTCGATGGTGCAGTGCTTCCAGGCAATGGCGGCCCATCCGGTCACGCCGCTGACCCGCGTGCCATGGAATGAGCCGGGGATCATTGGCAAGGCCCTGGATGGCGGTGCGTGGGGCATCATCTGCCCGATGGTCAGCACGCGTGACGAAGCGCAGCGGCTGGCGGACGCGTGCCTGTATCCGCCCGCTGGCAAGCGCAGCAACGGACCGATCCGCGCCGCGATGTATGGCGAAGCGAGCAATTATCAGACGATTGCCAATGACGAGGTCCTGGTAATCCCGATGATCGAGACGCAGGAAGCGATCGACAATATCGGGGCGATCCTGGATGTGCCGGGGATCAGCGGCATTTATGTGGGGCCGAGCGATCTCGGGTTCTCATTAGGCATGGTACCGATGCTCGATCGGGAAGAGCCGAAGATTCTGGGCATCTACGAGATGTTGCTGCGTGAGACCAAGCGCCGCGGCCAGTTTGCTGGATTGCATAACGGGTCCGCGGCGTATGCGGCGAAGATGATCGATATGGGGTTCCGCTTTGTGACGGTTGGTAACGATAGCGGACTCATGGCGCGTGCGGCGCGCGAAGTGGTGACCGCGATCCGCAAGGCGGCGGGGCCGGTTGCCGGGTAAAGGAAGGTCGGGGGGCGCTGCCCCCCCGAACCCCCGGCCAAGGGCTGGCCCTTGGAACCTATCCGTTTGGAGAATGACGCCATGACACCGGTGATTCGTCTGCATCCTGATGATAACGTGGTGATTGCGCGTGCAACACTGCTACCGGGCGCGTCGGTGGCCACCGGTGTCGTGGCGGCCGAGCGCATTCCGGCCGGCCACAAGGTTGCGATCAGGCCGATCGGGGTGCACGAGCCGGTACGACGGTATGGGCAGATCATCGGGTTCGCCACCGCGCCGATCGAGCCGGGGCGGCACGTGCACGTGCAGAATTGCGGAATGGGTGATTTCGCAAAGGATTATGCGTACAGCGTGGACGCGCGGCCGACCGATTATGCGAATACGCCGATGACGTTCGAAGGCATTCGCCGACCGGATGGCCGGATCGCGACACGCAACTATATTGGTATCCTTACCAGCGTCAATTGCAGCGCGCATGTGGCGGGTCTGGTGGCCGACGTGTTCAAGCGCAACCCGTTCACCGGCGAAGACCCCCTGGCGGAGTATCCGAATGTCGATGGCGTGGTTGCGCTGACGCACAAATCAGGCTGCGGCATGACCGAAGGCGATCCGCTGCGCCTGCTGCGGCGCACGCTGGCGGGCTATGCGCGGCATGTGAATTTCTCGCATGTGATCGCGCTGGGGCTGGGCTGCGAGGTCAACCAGATCGGCGGCCTGATACAGGAGCAACGGTTGGCCGGACGGCTGAAGTCGATGGACATCCAGAGCATGGGCGGCACCCGCAAGACGGTGGAAGCGGGTGTGGCCTTCGTGAAGGAGGTGCTGGCAGAGGCCAATCAGGTCTCGCGCGAACCGGTACCCGTGATCGAACTCACGGTTGCGCTGCAGTGCGGGGGGTCTGACGGGTATTCGGGCGTTTCCGCCAATCCGGCGCTGGGTGCAGCGAGCGACCTGCTGGTACGGCACGGCGGCACCGTGATCCTGTCGGAGACGCCGGAGACCTATGGCGCGGAGCATTTACTGACTCGACGCGCCGTGTCGCGTGAAGTGGGGGAGAAACTGGTTGCCTTGATGCGTTGGTGGGAAGAGTACACGCGGCACGAGAATGCAGAGATGAATGCAAATCCGTCACCGGGGAACAAGGCGGGGGGGCTGACGACGATATTGGAAAAGTCGCTCGGTGCGATGGCCAAGGCGGGCAGCACCAATCTGGTTGACGTTGTGAACTATGCCGAGCCGGTGACCGCGAAAGGCTTCGTGTTCATGGATACGCCGGGTTACGATCCGGTGGCGGCAACCGGCCAGGTGGCCGGTGGGGCCAACATGGTGTGCTTCACCACCGGGCGGGGCAGCGTGTTTGGCTGCAAGCCGGCGCCCTCGATCAAGCTGGCGACCAATTCGCCGATGTTTCGGCGAATGGAAGACGACATGGACGTGAATTGCGGCACCATCCTGGACGGAGACGAAACCGTCCAGGAATGCGGGCAGCGCATCTTCGAACTGATGCTGCGCGTAGCATCGGGCGAGCGCACCAAGAGCGAGCAGTTCGACTTCGGCGCGGCAGAGTTTGCGCCGTGGGTGATCGGCGCGACGATGTAGCGCTACGAGGGCGAACCCTGGGGATCTGCCTGATCAGCATTTGATGAACCCGGCTGTAGCGTGCCCTGCTGGCTCGCCTTGTTCACCGTTTCCGGCAGGACCTTGGAAAGGATCTGCAGGATCGAATCCACCGGCAGCCCCAGCTTTCCGGCGAATTGCTGTACCCAGGGCTCACCGAGGGCGGAGCGCAACTGCTCCGGCGTTACAGGCAGATTGGAGCCATTGCCGAGCCACGACGACACCTGTTCCGACAAACCGCCCTGCTGCAGCTTGCTGACAATACCCTGCAGACCGCCCGAACCGCTTTCGGACAAGGCCCGCGAGATCAGTGCTTCTGCCTGACCCCCGCCCAGTTCCCCACCAAGCTTCCCGGCAACTTTATCCAGCAGTCCCATACGAAACCTCCATCAGTCGTTGTGTATCACGATGCGCAACAGGATCAGGAATGCTTCTCGTTCTTCGCCACGTGATAGCCGATTTTCGTGGCGTCCTTCTCGCACATGTAGCTGCCGCGCTTGGTCTTGCCGAAGTCGGGAGTGCCCTGATAGTGCAGAACCTTGCCCGAAGGATTGCCCCACATGACGGTATCGCCTGGACAGTGTGCCTTGGCTGCTGCCTCCGTCTTGAATCCCGACTCGGAACCACCCGTGCTGTTCGGGGCCGCCGGCGTCGCGGTGCTGGGGGCAGCGGTCGCAGCAGTCTTGGAGTTCTGCGTCGGTGCGGATACCGCCGCCGGCGCACTGGCCATGACAAACATCGTGGTAAGACCGACAATGAGCTTGTACATAGCTCGTCAACCCCCTGTGATTGGCAACGATCCCGGTGCTTACATTGGCGGTGTCTCGCACGAGACGGACCTGGTCAAGACATTTCCATGCCACTTGCTTCACGTAATCCGGCGCGGAAACACGGTACATGCGCATGTGTGATGATGTTGCGATGCCCTTGCGGGACGACACCGGCCACGTTGCCGGCGATTGCGCCGGGATGGATTTCCACGCAATCGACCGGTCATTGCAGGATCTTCTGACGATCTATCTGCCGGGCAACATACGCGTCGCGCTCGATCCGCATTTCACCAGGCTTGGACAGCTTGCCGGCGGGCGGCTCGATGAGCTGGCGCGGGTTGCCGATCGGCATCCGCCGGTTCTGCATCCGCGCGACCGGTTCGGCCGTGATGAGGACTGGATCGAGTATCATCCCGCCTATCGCGAGATGGAGACAATCGCCTTTGGTGATTTCCAGTTCCACGCAATGAGCCACCGTGGCGGTGTGCTGGGGTTGGATGCGCCGCTGCCGCCCGTGGCGAAATATGCGTTTCAGTACCTGTTCGTGCAGGCCGAGTTCGGGCTGATGTGTCCGATCAGCGTGTCCGACACGTCCGTTCATCTGATTCGTCGCTTCGCGCCCGACGACCTGAAAGCATATCTCCTGCCGCGCATGTTGTCCGCCGATCTGTCCAAACTTTGGAAAGGCACGCAGTTCATCACCGAAAAATCCGGCGGGTCCGATATCGGCGCGATCGAAACCGTCGCTCGCAATCAGGACGGCCGATGGCACTTATATGGGGAGAAATGGTTCTGCTCGCACACGGACGCCGATCTGGCGCTGGTCTTGGCGCGCTCCGAAGGTGCCCCTGCCGGCACGCGCGGCCTGGCGTTGTTCGCCATGCCGCGGCGATTGCGTGACGGCCAGCGCAACGCGTACCGGATCGTGCGGCTGAAGGACAAGCTCGGCACGCGGTCCATGGCCAGCGGCGAAATTCGGCTGGAGGGCGCCGAGGCGTATCTGGTCGGCGAACAGGATGCCGGTTTCAGGCAGATGATGGAGCAGGTGAACCTGTCGCGGCTGTCGCACGGTGTGCGCGCTGCGGCGATGATGCGCCGCTGCGTGAACGAGGCACTGGTTGCGGCACGGACGCGCACTGCGTTCCGGCGGGCGGTGATCGAGTTCCCGCTGATGCGGCGGCAGTTGCTGAAGCTGATCGTGCCGGCGGAACAGGCGCTGTCGATGGCGTTCGCGACGGCCGATGCGATGGATCGCGGGGCGACGGCGGAACTGCGCATCCTGACCGGGTTGCTGAAACTGCGCGCCTGCCGCGACAATGTTACGGTTGCAACCGGGGCGATGGAGGCGCGCGGCGGCAACGGCTACATCGAGGAATGGGTGAATGCCCGACTGATCCGCGATGCGCAGGTCGGGTTGTTATGGGAGGGGACCAGCAACATCAATGCGCTCGATGTGATCGGGCGCGCGGTGGCGAAGGACGGAGCACACCACGCGCTGGCAGCGTTGCTGCAAACACGATTGGCCGAGGCATCGGGGCTGCCGGCGGTCTTCCTGGCGCGGCTTCATGGGGCTGTGGACCGGGCCATGCGGGCTGCAGAGCGTGCCATCGCAAACGAAGCGCTGGCTCGCGTCGCGGCAACGGCGTTGTACAACGCGGCCAGCGCCGCGCTGCTGGCCTGGGAGGGATCACGCCCCGGGGTGGATGCGCGTCGTATATTGGTTGCCCGCTGCGTGCTGGAACATCGCCTCATGCCCCTCGATCCTCTGGAGGCGAGCGAAGTCGTCTGGGAACCGCCGA
>DATIMO010000374.1:0-6045 GCA_035475215.1 Acetobacteraceae bacterium
CGGCCGGGCGTTCGCCCGATACGCTCAATTGCCCAACATGGGGGCGAGATAATCATCGCCTCGCACACAGAAATTCTGACATCCCCCTTGCCCAATGGAACGATGCCGGCCTCACGAACTGAATATTGAATGACGGAGGAGCTATGTTGGATGCGGCGGGGCCTTTTGGCGTTGAGGTGGAAGAGACCTCGGTGAATGGGGAAACCCGTTGGGTCACAATCCGCGCCCGTGGAGCGGAGCGGTCGCACCTGACCCCGCGAGAGGCCGCTCTGATCGCTCGCGATTGGACCGCGAGATACGGTCATCTGATCTCGCCAGCGCAGCCGGACCAAGCCAGAAGACCGCGACTGCGAGCGGTGATCAACGGCTGAGTGGGAGAAGCCCAACTCCGGCACGCTGCACCTGGCGCAACCCCGGACATCAACGAGGCGCTGCGCTCCTACGTGGTGAACGAACAGGAATTCGCCCGCCGCCATCGAAAGGCCGGCAGACGGTGAAAAATCCGCACCGTTGATCACCGGACCGTGGTTGTCGCCTTTGACCGGATCGTCGTCGCGCCGGGCACATGACTCGGGTGCGATGGTCGGCACCGGCCAATGCCGATTTCGCCGGCATCATCGAAGGGATCAAAGCGGGTAATCCGCAAGCTGCGGCACGTGTCGGGCGGCGCAGCGTCGATGCCATCGAAGCCCTTGCCGCTCATCCGTATCTCGGCAAACCGGGATGCGTGCCGGATACACGAGAATCGCGGGGGTTTTACGGCTCTCCCCTGGACGGTGCTGGTGCTCTGGCCGGAACCAGGACTTTCATTCTAACCTCCCGGCAGAACGACAGGGAGCCGCAAACATGAAACGCCGGGACGTCCTGAAATCCGCGCTGGCGGGTGCCACGGCGCTCGCCGCCCCTCGGATCGTCAAGGCCGAGGCGCAGCGCACCATCACCTTTGTTCCCCATGCGGACCTTGCTTCCTTCGATCCGGTCTGGACCACCGCAGACATCACCCGCAACTTCTCGCTCGCGGTGTTCGACACGCTGTACGGCTACGACGCGGAATTCGCGGTCCAGCCGCAGATGGTCGAAGGCCACACGACTACGAACGACGGCAAGCAGTGGGACATCACGCTGCGCGACGGTCTGCGTTTCCACGACAAGACCCCTGTACTGGCCCGCGACTGCGTCGCCACGATCAAGCGCTGGGCGGTGCGCGATCCGCTGGGCCAGGCGATGATGGCACGGGTGGCCGAGATCACGGCGCCATCCGACAAGGTGATCCAGATCCGGTTGAACAAGCCGTTTTCCCTGGTGCCGACCGCACTCGCCCAGGTGAATTGCGCAATGATGCCGGAGCGGCTGGCCGCCACCGATCCGATGAAGCAGATTCCCGAACCGATCGGCAGCGGCCCGTTCCGGTTCATCGCCGCCGAGCGCATTCCCGGCGCGCGCGTGGTCTATGAAAAGAACACCGACTACGTGCCGCGGACCAGCGGCAAGCCCAGCTTCAATGCCGGCCCGAAAATCGTTTATGTGGATCGTGTGGTGTGGAATTTCATTCCCGATCCCGCCACCGCTTCAGCCGCGTTGAGCCAGGGCGAGATCGACTGGTGGGAAAACCCCACAATCGACCTGATCCCGCAACTTCGTACCAACAAGGACCTGGTCATCACGGTCAAGGACCGCACCGGAGAAATCGGTTGCCTCCGTTTCAACCAACTGTACCCGCCGTTCGACAACCCGGCGATTCGCCGCGTGGTGATGTCGGCGATTGATCAAAAGGAGATCATGACTGTGGTTGCCGGCGCGGAACCGGCGCTGATCAAGACCGATGTCGGCATCTTCGTCCCTGGCACGCCGATGGCCAGTGATGTCGGCGTCGAAGTCACGCGCGGGCCCAAGGACTACGAGAAGATCGGGAAGGACCTGATTGCCGCCGGCTACAAAGGTGAAAAGGTGGTCGTGCTCGGTGCCCAGTCCATCCCGGCCATTTTCGCCGAGGCACAAGTTGCCACCGACGTGCTGAAGAAGATCGGCATGAACGTGGACTTCCGCATCAGCGACTGGGGCACGGTGGTGCAGCGCCGCGCCAGCAAGGAACCGCCGGACAAGGGCGGCTGGAACGTGTTCTACACGTATCTCGGCGGGTTTGGTAACATTTCGCCCGCACCTGATATTTCGATCCGCGGCAATGGAGCCGGCGCTTGGTTCGGCTGGCCGACCGACCCCAAGATGGAAGCGCTGCGCGACGCCTGGTTCGAGGCACCCGATCTGGCCGCCCAGCAGAAGCTCTGCCGCGACATGCAGGTCGAGTATTTCCAGAATCCACCCTATGTCGCGCTGGGCATGTATGACAGTCCGACCGCGTTCCACCGGTATTTGAAGGACATTCGGGACGGCTGGCCGCAATTCTATGGGGTGCAGAAGACTGCGTGAATACTCAGGCTGAGCTTAAACCCCCCCGGTCACATCGATCGTCACACCGGTGACGAAATCCGCGTCGGCCGAGGCAAGGAAGCAGATCACCTTCGCCTGATCCGCCGCCTCTGCCACGCGGCGCAGCGGCGTCCGCTCGACCTCCGCTGCCTGGTCCTCGGGCGCGCGCTGGTTCCAGCGCGGGCGAATCCGCTCGGTCAATGTCAGGCTCGGCGCGATTGCATTCACGTTGATTCCGAACGGCCCAAGCTCATGCGCCAGCTTGCGGGTGAATGCGATAATGCCCCCCTTCGCCGCCGCGTACGCGCTGCTGCTCGACGCGCTCAGCCCGCGCCCGGCAATGGACGCGAGATTGACGATTTTGCCGCGACGCTGCTGCTTCATGACTGGCGCCGCAGCATGACAGAACAGGAACGTGCCGGACAGGTTGAACGCAAGCAGCTTCTGCCATTCATCGAAGGCCAGTTCATCGATCGTTGCGGCGGGATGGGGAATGATCGTGCTGCCGCCGACCGCGTTCACCAGGATGTCGATCCCGCCAAATTCCTCGGCGATACGCGGAACCAATGTATCCACCTGTGCCGGCTCGAGCGCATCGGCCAACCGTGCATGCGCCCGTCCGCCTGCTTCGGTCAGCGCCGTCACCGTTGCATCGAGCCGCCCCTCGTCGGTATCGACGCCGATCACCACGGTATCTTCGGCCGCCATGATAGCGGCGGTGGCGCGGCCGATGCCGCTGGCGGCTGCGGTGATGATCGCTACCTTGCCGGTAAAGCGCATAGCCGCCCTCATTGTTTCGCCCAAAATGGGCGCCGGGCGGCGGGTGGTGTCAATCCTGCGAAGCGGTCGCGGCGTATGCCTTCAGAAAGGTTTCAACCGCGCCGCTGACGGTGTGGTCGATCTCAGCCTCGCTTGGAGCCGGGCTCACGCCCAGCGCCGCACGCGTGTAGCAGCCGCATTTCAGCATGCCGGCAAATTGGTCCGCCGCCTGCGCCGGATCGGCGACTGAAAGCCGTCCGGCCTCGGTCTGCTCGGTCAGCCACGCCCCGAACGCCGCCGAAAACATCAATGGTCCGCTCTCGAAGAAAGCCCGGCCGAGTTCCGGAAACCGCACGCTTTCGGCAATCACTACGCGATGGATCGCCAGCGACCGATCCTCCAGCAGGAACCGCAGCATCCGGCCGGCAAGACGTGTCAGCGCGGCGCGTACATCACCGTCTTCCTGCGGCAGGAATTCCCGCGCCGCCAAATTCGATTGGCACGCCTCGCGAATGATCGTGGCAAACAGCTCATCCTTGGAACGAAAATGCGCATACAGCGTCGCTTTCGAAACGTTGGCGGCGCGCGCGATGGCGTCCATGCTGACCGCACCGTAGCCATGCGCGGTGAACAACTCGGTGGCAGCGTCCAGGATCGCCTGACGCTTGGGAGGCTCGACTTCGGACGGCCGTTGCAGGCTGAGGCTCATGTTGCAACAATTGGAGCACCGCCCGCGTCGGTTCAAGCGCAAAGTTGAACTGAACCGTGCAGTTTAACTTGACCGCCACCGAACCCCCTGCCATATCGGCCGGCGAGACTGAACCGTTCAGTTCAGAGGATGCGCATGAACGCCATCACCGACAAGCTGACCCCCAGCCTGGCCGTAAATCAGAGCCACGCTGCGCCACCACCCCGGCGGCTGCGCCGGCTCTTGCGCGCGGTTCTCGTGTTGCTCGTGGCCGGCGGCGTGGCGGTAACCGCCAATTGGTGGTTCACTGAGGGCCGCTACATCCAATCCACCGACGACGCCTACGTGCATGGCGACATCGCCGTGCTGGGTCCGCGAATCGATGGCGACGTCATGGCGATCCCCGTTGCCGACAATCAGCGCGTCAAGGCCGGCGATCCGTTGATCCTGCTCGACCCGCGGGATTGGCAGGCGCGGTTGGATCAGGCTCGCGCCGCTGCCGCCGAAGCAGACGCCGCGGTGCTCACCGCGACTCGTCAGGTCGCCCAGCAGCAGGCCATGATCAACGCTGCGAAGGCGCAGATCGCGCAGGCCCAGGCACAGCAATCGCTCGCCACCGCCGACGCCTCGCGCTCCGACGAACTGGCGCGGGCCGGCTGGACGTCCCGCCAGGCCAATGACCAGGCAGTAGCCGACCGCCGCAAGGCCGATGCCGCGCTGATCGCGGCACAGGCGCAGCAGACCGCTGCCGAACAGTTGCTTGCGGTCGATGCCGCTCAGGTGGCGCAGGCCCAGGCGCGCCAGCAAAGCGCCGCGGCAGCGGTGAAGCTGGCCGAAAACAATCTGTCTTATACAGTCATCCGTGCGCCGTTCGACGGCGTGGTCGGCAATCGCGCGGCCCAACTTGGCCAGCACGTGCAGACCGGTGCTCAACTCATTGCGGTCGCACCGTTGCCCGAGCGGCTCTTTATCACCGCCAACTTCAAGGAAACCCAGCTTGCCGCGATGCGGCCAGGCATGAAGGTGCAACTGACTGCCGATATCGACCCGGCGCATCCGATCGAAGGCCGTGTGGACAGTCTGGCACCGGCCACCGGCGCACTGTTCAGCCTGCTGCCCCCGGAAAATGCGACCGGCAATTTCACGCGTGTGGTGCAGCGCGTGCCGGTGAAGGTCGCTTTGGATCCGGCGCAGGCTGATGCGGCACGCTGGTTGCGTGCGGGATTATCGGTGACTGCCAGCGTCGATACGCGCGGGGCGGACGCGCATCAGCTTGGCCTGTTCGGCACCGCGGCCGCCACTCTTGATGACCTGCACAGGATGCTCCAGCAGTGACATCCGTCGCCGGCTGCCTGACTTGGCGCGAATGGGCCGGGTTCATGGCCATGGTGGTCGGGATGTTCATGGCGATCCTGGACATCCAGATCGTCAGCGCCTCGATCACCGATATTCAGGCCGGTCTGGCGGCCAGCCCGGATGAAGCCGCCTGGGTGCAGACCAGCTACCTGATCGCCGAGATCGTGATGATCCCGCTATCCGGCTGGCTGTCACGCCTGTTGTCGACGCGCATCCTGTTCGTGCTCAGTGCGCTCGGCTTTACGGTGTTTTCGCTGCTGTGCGCCGGCGCCACCAACCTGGGCGCGATGGTGGTGTTCCGCGCCGCCCAGGGTTTCCTTGGCGGGGCCATGATCCCGACCGTGTTCGCCACCACCTTTCTGCTGTTTCCCGACGAGCAGCGCACTCGCATGTCGGTGGTGATCGGCCTGACCGCCACGCTGGCGCCGACCATCGGCCCGACCCTGGGCGGCTGGTTGACCGAAAACTATTCCTGGCACTGGCTGTTCCTGATCAACGTGCCCGTCGGCGCCGCCGTTGCGGCGGCGGTCTGGGCCTGGTTGGACATCGACCGGCCGGACTGGAGTCTGGCGCGCGGGTTCGACCTGACCGGGCTGCTGCTGATGGCAGTGTTCCTCGGTGCATTGGAATACGTGCTGGAGGAAGGTGAGCGCTGGGACTGGTTTCAGGACGACACGATCTTCTGGGCCGGCCTTGTTTCCGGGACGTGCGGGCTGCTGTTCTTCTGGCGCATGCTGACCAGAACTGATCCGCTGGTGGAGTTGCGTGCCTTCCGCAACGCCAACTTCGCCTTCGGCTCGTTGTTCAGCTTCATT
>DATIMO010000375.1:0-2991 GCA_035475215.1 Acetobacteraceae bacterium
AGGCTTGTCTGCCATCCGCGCCTCCGCTGCCCGCATCGGCGGGCTTGCAGCCCTACCGTTTACTGAACTGGAAGCTGCGGCGCGCCTTCATCCGGCCGTACTTCTTTCGCTCGACCACCCGAGGATCTCGGGTGAGGAACCCGGCCACCTTCAGAATGGCACGCAACTCCGGTTCGTAATTGGTCAGCGCGCGGCTGATGCCATGCCGCACGGCACCGGCCTGACCCGACAGGCCGCCACCGACGACGGTGCAGATCACGTCGAACTGGTTGTAGCGGTCCGCAACCAGGAACGGCTGCGTGATCAGCATCCGCAGCACGGGCCGGGCAAAATATTGCGCGGCGGGCTTTCCGTTCACGGTGATCCCGCCTTTGCCCGGCTTTACCCAGACGCGGGCCACCGCGTTCTTGCGCCGTCCGGTCGCGTAGGAGCGGCCGAGCGCATCACGCTTCGGCTCCCGCCGCACCTGTTCCGCAACCGGCACCGTGCCGGCTGCAACCACGATGTCCTTGAGGTCCGCGAGCGTGCGGGTCTGCGTTCCGGACATTTACTCAGCCTCTCTTGTTCTTCGGGTTCATCGCCGCGACATCGAGTGTCGTCGGCTGCTGGCCGGCATGCGGATGCTCAGCACCGACATAGATGTGCAAGTGTTCCATCTGACGCCGCTGCAGCGGGCCGCGGGTGATCATCCGCTCCACCGCTTTTTCCAGCACGTGCCCCGGATGCTTGCCATCCAGCCGCTCGCGGATGGTGCGTCCCTTGATGCCGCCGGCGTAGCCGGTGTGCCAGTGGAACACCGATTGCGCGGCCTTGTTGCCGGTAACTCGAACCTTCTCGGCGTTCACCACGATCACGTTGTCACCGCAATCGACATGCGGCGTGAATTGCGGTTTGTGCTTGCCGCGCAGCCGGCCGGCGATGATCGACGCCAGGCGGCCGAGCACCACGCCTTCCGCGTCGATCAGCACCCAGGCCTTGTTCACCTCCGCGGGCTTCAGCGAGAGGGTGGTTTTCATGATCAGTCCCTTGAAACAGGTCGCGGCTTATGGCCGCAAAGCCGCGTTCGGTCAAGACTTCCACCTTGTGGTAACCGGCTACCGCGTGCCAATAAAGCCCCCTCCCCCTTGCGGGAGGGGGTTGGGGGAGGGGTTCACAAAACCGGCTCACCCCATCGTCTGCACCGCCTCGGGCGCAATTTCCAGCATGATCCGCTGCTCACCGGCCTGGCGAAACGGGTACTTGTCCTTGCCGAGATATTTCTTTGCCAACGAATCGATATGCGCATCCGCCCCATCTTCCGTCACCCGAGCGACATGTCCGCGTACCTGGATGTAGCGATACGCATTGTCCGGATCCATGATCGCCAGCGCCACCTTGGCGCCCGGTTTCATGACGCGCGCCTTCACGCGCCCTTTCGCCGTGTTCACGCGAATATGGTCGGCCGTGTAATCGAACCACACCGGCGTGACCTGCGGCGAGCCATCCGCCTTCACGGTCGCGAGATTGGCGAACGCCTTCTTCTGTTCCAGCAGATCGCGGAAATTGTCGGGGATTGCGGCCATCGGTTGCATGCTCCTGTTCAGGTCCGGCGAACGGCAGCGGCGCAGTACGGTCCCTGGGGTGCCGAAAATTGCCCGGGCCCGCCACCCGTCCTACCATCCTGACCATGGATAAGGAACACACACTTAAGCGCGGCTTGGCCCGCAACACCGCCAATTACGGTGACCGCGACTTCGCGCTGTATCTTCGCCGGTCGTTCGCCAAATCGATGGGATATTCCCAGGCGATGCTCGACCGCCCGGTGGTCGGCATCGTGGATACCGGTTCCGATTACAACAACTGCCACCGCACGGTCCCCGAGCTGATCGCGGCCGTGAAGCGGGGCGTGCTCGCCGCCGGCGGACTGCCGCTCGCATTTCCCACTGTCTCACTGTGCGAGCCGTCGCTGTTCCCAACCTCCATGCACTACCGCAACCTCGCCGCACTGGATACCGAGGCAATGCTGACCGCGCAGCCCATGGACGCCGCGGTGCTGATCGGCGGCTGCGACAAGACCGTGCCGGCACAGCTCATGGCCGCCGCCTCGGCCGACATACCCTGCGTGCAGCTCGTTACCGGCCCGATGCTGGCAACCTCGTTCCAGGGCGAACGTCTTTCCGCGTGCACCGACTGCCGACGATACTGGGCGCAATACCGCGCCGGCCGGGTCACGGCGGAGCGCATCGCCGAGATCGAATCCCGCCTCGCCACCACCGCCGGCAGCTGCGGCGTGATGGGCACCGCCAGCACCATGGCCTGCATTGCGGAAGCGCTCGGCATGATGCCGCCGGGCACTGCCAGCATCCCCGCGGTCCACGCCGACCGTCTGCGCGCCGCCGAGGAAGCCGGCGCACTGGCGTTCCAGCTCATCGCCCAGCCGATCCGGCCATCCGAAATCATCACCGAGCACGCGGTGGAAAACGCCCTCCGCGTGCTGCTGGCGCTCGGCGGCTCCACCAACGCGCTGATTCACCTCACGGCCATCGCCGGCCGTCGCGGCATCGGCATCGGATTGCCGCGCCTGAACGACCTGTCCGACAGCACGCCCGTTCTGGTCGATCTGAAACCGACCGGCGATGGTTACATGGAAGACTTCCACGCCGCTGGCGGCATGCCTGCACTGCTCTGGGAGTTGCGTGACCTGCTGCACCACAACGTGCGCGACGTCACCGGCACCACCTTGGCTGAACGCCTGATCGAACCAGCTTTTGTCGATCGCCGCTACATTCGCGCCCGCACGCAACCGGTCTCGCCAGTCGGCGGAATCGTCGCGCTGTTCGGCTCGCTGGCCCCGCGGGGCGCCATCATCAAGCGCAGCGCCGCGACGCCGGCCCTGTTCGAAACCGAAACCCGCGCCGTCGTGTTCGATGGGCTGGAAGATCTGGCGAACCGCATCGACGACCCCGCGCTGGATGTCACCGAACGCGACGCGCTGGTGCTGAAGAACGCCGG
>DATIMO010000376.1:0-3624 GCA_035475215.1 Acetobacteraceae bacterium
CGCCCGGTGCTGTGTGCAGCGGTTGTCCCAGAAAGCAATCGAGTTGGCCCGCCAGCGGAAACGGCACTGGAACAGCGGGTTCTCCAGATGCTCATAGAGGTAACGCAGCACCCCGTCGCTCTCGTCGCGCGGAATGCCGACTACGCGGCGGGTGAAGCCGCGGTTGACATAGAGTGCCTTGCGCCCGGTGACCGGATGCGTGCGCACAACCGGATGCTCGGCACGCGGATAGCTGGGCTTGTCGGCGACGCCGTAATTCGCATAGAGGCCGCGATACACATCTTCGCCGTCGTGAATCGCCGTAAGCCCGTCAAGGTAGCGCTTCATCCGGTCCGATAGCGCCTCGTAGGCGGCGTACATGCTGGCGAACAGCGTATCCCCGCCATTGGGCGGGCAGGTGCGGATATAGAGAATGCTGCCCATCGGCGGCTCGATGTCGCAGGAAACATCCGTGTGCCAGCCTTCGCCGTTGGCGCGCGGACTGTCCTTGTCGGCGTGGATGATCATCAGCTCCGGATGGCCGTCCGCGTGCGGTGCAGCCGGATGCAGGTGCAGCTCTCCGAAGCGGCGGCCGAAGGCAAGATGCTGATCATCTGTGATATGTTGATCGCGGAAGAAGATGACCAGGTTTTCCGCCAATGCGCGGTGGACCTCATCGAACTGCCGGTTGGACAACTTCGCGCCGAGGTCGATGCCGGACAGTTCGGCGCCGATCACCGGCGTAAGTTTATCGACGTGGATGGTTTCATAGGGTTCGGTGTTGCCGTCGGTCACCTTGTAACGTGGGCCGCCGCTGCCCCGCAGGGTGGTCATGGAGTGCCTCCTTCAGTTCCCCCGTGAGCCTATCCCGCCAGGCTTTTGGATACCATCTCCTGCGTGTTCTTCGACAGCGCCGGCGCCTCTAGGATACGCCGCAACTCGGCCTGCATCACCGCCTGCCGCGCCACATCCACCCGGCGCCACTGTCCCAACGGAGACACCAGCCGCGCCGCAACCTGCGGATTGGACGGATCCAGCCAGATGATCGTGTCGGCCAGAAAGGCGTAGCCGATACCGGACGGGTCATGGAACCGCACCTGATTGCCCGCCGAGAAGCTGCCGACCAGCGCCCGCACCCGGTTCGGATTGCGCGGATCGAAATCAGGATGGCGTGACAGCGTACGCACCGCCTCGGGCGTACCAGGCAGCGGCGAGACCGCCTGGATTGCGAACCACTTGTCCAGCACCAGGCGATCCTGATGCCAGGCGACATGAAATGCGGCCAGCGCGTCCTCCCGCTCTGGGCAGTCGATCGCCGACAGTACCGCCAGTGCGGCCAGCACGTCGGTCATGTTGCCGCGCGCATCGCATTGCGCCTTCGCCAGACGGATGCCGTCCGCGTCACCACCGGCGGCAAGATACGCCAGGCAGGCATTGCGCAGGGCCCGACGGCCGATCGAGGCAGCGTCGATGCGGTACTCGCCGTCATCGGTCAGCCGCTCGTAAGTCGTTTGCAACTCCGTCCGCAGCGCGGATCCTATCGCGACGCGTGCCGCATCGCGCACCGCGTGAATGCCGTCGATGTCGGCGATCCGCATCTGGTCGGCCAGGAACGCCTCGCCCGGCAGCAGCATCGCTTCGGCGGCGCCCGCGTGATCCTCGTCGGCCCGCGCCAGGGTGGAGCGCATGGCGTCGATCACGCCGGGGTCGGTGTGCGGTGTGCTGCCGCGATCGAAGGCGTCCACCATGTCGAGCAAACAATGCGTCGCGTATTGCTGGCCGGAATCCCAGCGAACGAACGGATCCGTGTCATGCGCGGCAAGCAGTCGCAACCGATCATCCGACAGCCCGCGCAGCTTCACCGGGGCGGAGAATTCGCGCAGCAGCGACGGCACCGGCGGTCGCGGCACATCGACGAACGTGAAGCGCTGCTCGGCAGCGGTGAGCAGCAGCACCCGCGTGCCGGTGCGCGGTTCGGCGTCGCCATCGAGCCGCGTCGGCAGGTCCGCCCCGCTGTCGTCCAGCAGTCCCATCGCCACCGGAACGACCAATGGCTGCTTGTCAGGCTGTCCCGGCGTGGGTGGTGTGGTCTGCGCGAGCGTCAGCGTATAGCGTCGTTGCGCCGGATCGTATGCGTCTGCAACGACCAGCTCCGGCGTGCCAGCCTGATGATACCAGCGTTTGAACGCAGTAAGGTCGATACCCGACGCGTCGGCCATCGCGGCAACGAAATCGTCGATGGTGACCGCCTGGTTGTCATGCCGTTGGAAATAAAGGTCCATGCCGCGACGAAATGCCTGCCGTCCGATGATCGTCGCCATCATGCGGATGACTTCGGCGCCCTTGTTGTACACCGTCGCGGTGTAGAAATTGTCGATCGCGGCGTAATGGTCCGGTTGCACCGGATGGGCGAGCGGCCCGGCATCCTCGCGGAACTGCGCGGCGCGCAGCATGCGCACATCACCGATGCGCTTCACCGCGCGGCTGCCCTGGTCCATCGAGAATTCCTGATCCCGATAGACCGTCAGCCCCTCTTTTAGCGAAAGCTGAAACCAGTCGCGGCAGGTGACGCGGTTGCCCGTCCAGTTGTGGAAATACTCATGTGCGATGACCGTCTCGATGCCCTGGTAATCCGAGTCGGTCGCGGTTTCCGGTTTGGCCAGCACGTACTTCGTGTTGAAGACATTCAGGCCCTTGTTTTCCATCGCGCCCATGTTGAAGTCCGATACGGCGGCGATGTTGAACACATCCAGGTCGTATTCCAGTCCGAAGACCTCCTCGTCCCAGGCCATCGCTTTCTTCAGCGACAGCATGGCGTGGGCGCAGCGATCCTCATCGCCGCGTCGAACCCAGATACCCAGCTCCACCGGCCGGCCGGATCGCGTCGTGAAGCTGTCCTTCACCCCGACCAGATCGCCGGCCACCAGGGCGAACAGATAGCTGGGCTTCGGGTGCGGATCGGTCCAGGTGACACGATGCCGCCCGTCGCCGATATCGGCCACGGTTCCCATGTTGCCGTTCGACAGCATCACCGGACAGCTTGCCTTGTCAGCCGTGATGGTTGCGGTGAACCGCGCCATCACATCCGGCCGGTCGGGAAACCAGGTGATGCGCCGAAATCCCTCGGCCTCGCATTGGGTGAAGAAGCTGCTGTTCGAGACATACAGGCCGGACAACTCGGTGTTGTCCTTCGGCGCGATATGCGTTTCAAGCTCCAGCACGCATTCGTCGGGCAGGTCGGGGATGATCAGGGTGTCGTTTTCGATCCGGTAGCGGTTCGGCCCGATCGCCGCGCCATTGATGGTCAGCCGGACGATCGGCTGGGCGTTGCCGAGCAGCCGCAGCGGCGCAACGGGATCGCCATGGGCCGTGTTGCGCTGCAGCGTCAGGCGCGCGCTGACCCGCGTGACATCGGGATCCAGATCGAAGGTTAGATCGGCCGTATCCACCAGGAACTCGGGCGGTCGATAATCAGCAAGCCGAACCTCGCTTGGGGTCGTATCGGCGATCGGGTCGTGGCGATCAGGCATGTAGCCTCCTGGGGCGCGCGCTTCGGTCTCGGTCAATCAGCCATCCGCGAGCCACCGCGACAAGCCCGACCACCGAGAACACGAACGCGACGGCATGACCGGTTTCCCACTGCCG
>DATIMO010000377.1:0-7629 GCA_035475215.1 Acetobacteraceae bacterium
CCATATCCGCCGCCTCAGCCACTAGGAGCACCTGCCAGGAGGTATAGAGTACGGTGACCGCCCCACTGTGATAGAGTGGCGCATGGTCGGTATTGCTTACGTCTAGGCGAAAACTTCCCCACGGCAGGAACGGCCGCGTGGCTGGTTGGTGTGCGAATTCGGCAAAGCGGGGATCGGCAGCATCGAGCGGGTGAGTACAACGCCCATAAACCCGCCTGTATTGCCAACGGAACAGAGCGTTCGTGAACTCTATTGCATTGGAGAGCCTTGGTCCGTCGGGTTCCACATCGCCCGATAGCAAATCCATATTGGGGTGTTGCTCCACCCAAAAGCGCCGCGCAATCGGGTCCGGGTACTGGATACGCCACTTCGGAATGACAACACGACACCGCTCCAGTTCTTCAAGCCGGCTGTCCCCTACGAAACCACGATAGATGCGCAGGCGCCGGATCTCGCTCTCGAATGCCTGTCCGTCGATATAGCGTAGTCCATAGTAGTCCATCCCGCCACTCTGCTCGTTACCGCCGTCTTGCATGCGGATCGAGCCAGTCGCGCAGGCCGTCGCCCACGAAGTTGAAGCCCATGACGACGGTCAGGATCGCCAGCCCGGGAAAGGTCGCCACCCACCATTGCGAAACCAGCTCGCGCCCTTCTGAAACCATCGACCCCCACTCCGGCGTCGGGGGTATAACGCCCAGCCCAAGGAACGACAGGCCGGCAAACACCAGGATGGCATTGCCGAGATCCAACGTGACCAGCACCACCAGCGGGCCCACTGCGTTCGGCACGATTTGGCGCAGCAAGATATGCACCGGCCCGAACCCCACTGTGCGCGCGGCCGCGACGTATTCCAGCGATCGCTGGCCGATCACCAGACTGCGCGCCAGGCGGGCGAATTTCGGCCACCAGACCACCAACATGGCGATCACCGTGTTGCGCGTGCCAATCCCAAGCGCCGCCGCGATCGCCATCGCCAGAATGATCGGTGGGAAGCAGAACATCAGATCGGTGGCACGCATCAACGCCTCTTCGGCGAAGCCGCGCGCATACGCGGCCACCGCGCCCAGCAGCGTGCCGAATGCGCCGCCGATCAGCACCACGGCGAATCCCACGGCGAGTGAGGTGCGCGCGCCGTAGATCACGCGTGTGAACACGTCACGGCCCAACTCATCGGTTCCCAGCCAATGCGCGGTCGAGGGCGTGGCCAGCCGGCCCGCCACATTCACCACGTTCGGCGAATAGGGCGTGATCCACGGAGCCAGCAGTGCGGCGAGCGCCCAGAGCAGGATCACCACCGCGCCGGCTGCAGCCAGTCCGTAGCGGCGCAGCCAGCGGCGACGTCGCGCGGCCGGACCGGCTGCAGCCTCGGCGGCCAGGATTGCTAGCTGCACGCCGCTCATTTGTGCATCACGCGAGGATCGAGCATGGCGTAGGATAGATCCACCAGCAGGTTCACCACGACATAGACGATCGCAACCATCAGGGTGACGCCCATGATTGCAGGAAAATCGAGGATGACCGCGCTCTGGAAAGTATAGCGGCCGAGCCCAGGCCAGGAGAAGATGGTTTCGGTCAACACCGTTCCGGTCAGCAACTGCGCATAGGCCAAACCGCCAAGTGTGACCACGGGCAGCAGCGCGTTGGGCAACGCATGTCGCATCATGATCACGCGGCGCAACAGTCCCTTCGCGCGGGCGACGCGAATATAGTCCTGCGCCAGCGATTCCAGCATGGCCGCGCGGGTGGTGCGGGTGATCAGGCCCAGGGTCGATGCGGCCAGCACGATCGAGGGAAGGATCAGGTGCCGCACCGCATCCCAGAATGTGTCCCATTGTCCGGCAAGGGGCGCATCGATCAGCATGAACCCGGTCACCACCGGCGGCGGGAACTGGTCGGCGCCGATTTGCCCAGGTCCGGGCGCCCAGCCCAGCCAGCCATAGAACACCGCGAGCATGATGAACGCCAACCAGAACGTCGGTGACGACACGCCGATCAGCGACACCGCGCGCGCCAGGTGGTCGATCCAGGAATCCCGCCGCATCGCCGCGACGACGCCGAGCGGCAAACCCGCCAACAGCGCCAGCACGAAGGCCACGGTGGACAGTTCCACCGTGGCGGGCGCGTATTGCGCGATATCCTCCAGCACCGGCCTCTGCGAGGAGATCGAGATGCCGAGATCGCCATGCAGCAGCCCCGTCAAAAAGATTCCATAACGGTCCCACAATGGCAGATCGAGGCCCCATTTGTGCCGGTAGGCCGCCACCATCGCCGGATTGTTGGCGGCGATGTCGCCCAACTGGGTCAGCACCGGATCGCCCGGCACCATGTTGGCGATCAGGAAGATCACCAGGGTTGCCAGCAGCACCATCGCCACGGCGATAAGCAGGCGGGAGGTTATGTAGCGCAGCACTCGATGCAGTCTCCTCCCACCAAACCGCGCTTAGACTATCGGGCCAATGGCGCCAAGGCGAATTTGCCCCAACGTATTTGCCCGCTGCCGCCCCTTATGATAGCGCTAGCGCAGAAACGGGGGAGGGCACCATGCGGGAGATCGGCTGGATCGGCCGGCGAGACGTGATGCGTCTGCTGGGTGTGGGCGGAGCGGCGCTGCTGGCCGGATTGCCGGATCGGGTGCATGCCGCCGCCAGCAAGACCACACTTGTACTCGGCCTGGACATCAGCGACTCCATTACCTTCGATCCGTCGCGCGAGGCGCAGTACACCGCACCGCTTACGGTGCGTGCCGCCTACGAATCGTTGGTTACGATGTCGCCTGGCGACTACCTGGAAGTGAAACCGGCACTGGCCAAATCCTTTGTTCGTACACCGGACGGCAAGGGCTGGCGATTCGTGCTTACTGAAGCGAAGTTCAACAGCGGCAACCCGGTTACCGTCGAAGACGTGAAATGGTCGATGGACCGCGTCATCAACCTCAAGGATCAGCCGTCGCAATACGTCACCAACGTGGAGGCGGTGAACATCGTCGATCCGCACACGGTCGATATCATCCTGAAGGATCCGAAACAGCCGCTGCTGACCATCCTGTCCGGCCCGAATTTTGGCATCTTCGACCGCAAGGTGCTGGAGCAGCACGGCGGCACCGCCGCGGCCGACGCGAACACGGCCGACAAAGCGACCCCGTGGCTGGATCAGAACTCGGCGGGGGCCGGGCCGTACACGCTGGTCGGCTGGACCCGGAACGCGCAGATTCTGCTGATGCGCAACCCGCACTATTTCCGTGGGCCGGCGCAGTTCGAACGGGTGGTGATCCGCCATATGGGCGACAGCGCCACGCAGCTTCTGGCGATCAAGCGCGGCGATGTCGATGCGGTGTTCAACCTGATCCCCGAGCAGATCGTGACGTTGAAGGACAATCATGACGTGCGCGTGGAGGGGCTGAAGAGCCTGGACTACGTGTATATGGCGCTCACCAACGAGCCGGCATTCAACAAGGCTTTGGCAGTGAAGGAGGCGCGCCAGGCCGTGGCCTGCGCGATCGACTACGACGGCATCGTGAACAACCTGCTGGGCGGCGTGGCGATGCGCTGTGCCAGCTTCATCCCGATCGGGTTATTCGGCTCCACCGAGGAGACCACAAAGCAAATCGGCTATCACCAGGACCTGGATCGAGCGAAGCAGCTTTTGCAGAGAGCGGGTTTTCCCGATGGCTTCGAATTCAAGCTGAGCTACGGCGACGCAGCGGTTTCAGGCCTGACCTACGCGGTGCTCGGGCAGAAGCTGCAATCGGACTTGGCTCGGGTCGGCATCAAGGTGGTGCTGGACCCGATCAATCAGGTGAACCTGCGCACGCAATACACTACCGGCAAATCGACGGCGGTGCTGACGTTCTGGAATCCTTCGGGTGTGGAGACCGACCAATGGGCGTCGGCCAGCGTGCGCCGGGTGGCGAAGCGCATCCATTGGACGCCATCGCCCGAGTTGATCAAGCTGGTGGATGACGCTGCGGCCGAACAGGACCCGAAGAAGCGCGCGGAACTCTACCTGCAATATGAGAAGGCGCTGCTGGATGAAGCCAGTCTGCTGATCCTGTTCCAGCCGATCTATCAGTTCGCGGTACGCGATGTGCTGAAGACATTCCCGCTGACCGCAGCGGGGTGGGAGGTGGAGCTTGGCCAGGTAACGGCCTGAGGACGCCGACGATGCATCAATGCACCAGATACACCCCGCCGTAAGGTTGGCTGCCGAGAAGGCTCGGGCGGAAACCTTGAACGTTCTTGCGTAGCGCCACAAAAGCTTTCACGTCGGCCAGCCTGATCAGCGGAATGTCGTCGTACATGGCCTGCTGTGCCTGCTGATACAACCGGATGCGCTCGTTCCGATCGGTAACACGGTTCGCCAAACGGACTGCGCGATCATACGTGCCGTTGCAGAAACGCGGCGCATTGGCGGGAGCGCCGCACAGAAAACTCAGCATGATTTCGCTGGGGTCCGGGTAGTCCCAGATTTCGCCGAGCATGCCGACGGGGGCGTCGCCGTCGCGGGTGCGACGAAGGTATTCGCCCCATTCGTAAGTAACGATGCGGGCACGGACGCCAATCTTTGCCCAGTCCGCCTGGATCATCTCAGCAGCGCGACGCCCGTTCGGCATGTATGGACGCGCGACAGGCATGGCCCACAATTCGGTGGCGAAGCCGTTGGGGTAGCCCGCATCGTGCAGCAACTGCTTCGCCGCATCCGGATCGTATCTGTATGGGCGCAATGTCGCGTCGTGGCCCCACAGCGCCGGCGGAACAAGCGCCGCCGCCGGGCGGCCGCTGCCCTGGAATACGGTCGCGACCAGGTCGGGCATGTCGATCGACATCGCCACAGCCTGGCGGACCCGCTTATCATCGAACGGCTTCTTGTTCGTGCTGAAATAGATGTAGTTGATCGTCGCCGCATCAGCATCCTGCAGCCGCAGATCGGGGTTGGACCGTATCGCCGGAAGGTCCGACGGATTTGGATAGCGCGCGATCTGACATTCGTTAGTGCGCAGCTTGGCATATCGCACGGACGCGTTCGGCGTGACCACGAACACCAGGTCACTGACTTTGGCCGCACGATCCGGCCGCCCGCCCGACTTGCCCCAGAAATCCGCGAACGCATGAAAGCGCACCAGCACGTCTTTCTGATACTGGACGAAACTGAACGGCCCAGTACCGATAAGCTTCGCGTCCAGCTCCTCGGGCTTGCCGAGCTTCGCCAGGCGTGCCGCGTATTCGGCCGACAAGATCGAGAAGGGCGGGATCGACAGCGCCGGCACCAGTGCGGAATCCGGTGACTTCAGCGTGAAAGTCACTGTGTCGTCGCCGGCTCTGGTGACAGAGGCCAGAATGGGTGCCAGAAGATCGGTGAATTCCGGAAAATTGCCGCCGGCCGATTTGTAGAACGGATCAGATTGATCGAACATGCGTCGGAAACTGAACACCACATCGTCGGCATTCATTTGCCGTGTAGGCGCAAAGCTTTTGTTCGACTGCCACGTCACCCCGTGACGGAGCTTAAACGTGTAGTTCAGACCATCAGACGAAGTGGTCCAGGATCCCGCCAATGCAGGTTCCAGGGCAGAGCCGCCCGGCTCGATCTGCACCAGCCGGTCAGACACCTGTTCGCTGATATCGAAACTGGTCGTACTGAGCTGAGCATTGATGAAATCCGGCGCCGCTTCGGTGCACACGGCCAGCGCGTCTGCCTTCGCAGCGACGCCGGATCCTGTCCCCGTGCCAATCAAAGCCGCGAGACAAGCAACGCGAGCTGCCGCGTCAACCCGTCGCATAACTGGCTCGTCCCACAGCGACAAGGTTTCCAGAATCGTCGATCACATCCACGTCCACGACCCCAATCGTCTTGCCGGCGCGGCGCACCCGTGCGGTGGCGGTCAGCGCCGTGTTGATGGCGGGACGCACGTAATCAACGCGGAAATTGACGGTCGGCAGTGGCCGTCCGAGCATCATCACAAGCGCGTAGTCACCGACCGTATCGATTACCGCCGCGATCGGCCCGCCATGCCACTGTCCTGAATCCTTGCCGCGTTCGAATTCCCGCCGCATGGATAGCGTCATCGTCACACGCTGCAGCTCCGGATTGGCCTCGATCACCGTCAGGCCGAGAAACTCGATGAACTGCGAATGCCCCAGCCGTTCCTGCAATTCGGCCACAGTCAGTGGCGGCGTGCTCACGGAGTCACCACGATCTTGCCGAATACCTCACGATCCTCGATCACCCGCAAAGCTTCGCGCGCGTCATGCAGCGTGTATGTGCGATCCACCAAGGTCTTCAGCCGTTTCTGTCGCACCATCTCGATCAGAGCTGCGATGTCGCTGCGATGCCAACCGTTGGAGCCGCGCACCTCCAGCTCGAACGTCCAGATGAAACGGATATCCTCCTTGGGGTCGTAGCCGGCGGTCGCGCCGCAGGTCAGCAGCCGACCGCCCACCTTCAGCACGCGCATGGAACGCACCCAGGTGTCGCCACCGGTGAAGTTTACCACGACATCCACGCCGTTGGTCGCCCCGGCGCCCCGGCGGTTCGGCTTGCCGAAGCGCGTCCACATCTCTTTCACGAAATCCTGCTCGGCGTAGTTCACCACCTGGTCGGCGCCAAGTGCGCTCAGCCGGACCAGCTTGGAACCGGTGCTGGCGCAGGCAATCACCGTGGCGCCGGCCAGCTTCGCCAACTGCACGCAGCACACTCCAACCCCACCGGAAGCACCCAGGATCAGCACCGTCTCTCCCGCTTTTACTCCGCCGCGGGTCACCATCATTCGGTGCGCCGTGCCGTAGGCGACCGGCAATGCAGCGGCATCGACGAAACTGACGTCGTCGGGCAGGCGGATAAGCTGATGGGCACGCGCGCGGCACAGTTCGGCGAGTCCGCCATGCATGGTCTCGCCCATCAGGCCGCCCTCGACACGATTGATCGGGTCGACCAACACGCGATCACCGACCGACCAGCCGGTCACGCTCGGGCCGGTCGCGGCGATCTCTCCCGCCACATCCAACCCCATGATCAAGGGCATCGGGACCTTGATGCCCGGCATGCCGCGCCGCGTGAATACGTCATGATAGTTCAACGAAGCGGCATGCACGCGAATCAATACGTCACCTTCGCCGATTGTGGGGTCGGGGAAGTTCTCGGCGAATTCCATGACCTCTGGTCCGCCGTGGGCATGCACAAGCATCGCCTTCATCGTGCGTCCTCCAGGGCCAACTCGATCAGTCGCTTGCGATCAATCTTGTTGGTGCCGGCCAGTGGCAACTCATCGATCAGCCACACCCGGCGCGGATGCGCGTAGGCTGGTCCGTTGGCAAGTGCGAAATGCCGAAGCTGGTCCTCAGTAATCGGATTGCGCGGCACAACGAATGCCACCGGTTTGTGGCCCTTCAGCTCATCCGGCATGGGCACCACGCAGGCCTGCACCACGGCCGGATGCGCTTCAAGCATCTTCTCCACTTCGCCAGGATAGACGTTCTCGCCGCCGCAGACGAACATGTCATCCGTCCGGCCAACAAAGAAGAAGAACCCATCGGCATCACGGCGGAAAACATCCCCGGTGATGTAATATCCATCCTGTGTCATCGCGCGGCCGGTTGCGTCAGGCAATTTGTGGTAGCCGTTCATTATCGCGGG
>DATIMO010000378.1:0-3905 GCA_035475215.1 Acetobacteraceae bacterium
CGCCGTACGTGCTTGGGCTGATGGTGATCCTGCCGGTCCGTGTGGATCGCGACCGAAGCGGGCATGTATTGGCGTGGTTCATCGGCGGCGGCGTGCTCGGGGCCGGGCTGATCGGCAGCATCTGGTGGTGGACCCTATGGCAACGCTTCGGCAATCCGGTGTTTCCGTATTTCAACGATGTGTTCCGGTCGCCATGGGCCGAGCCGGTCCGCATCGCCGATCTGCGCTTCATGCCGCGATCGGTGATGCAGGCGCTGTTCTATCCGCTGTTCTGGGCATGGGAACCGCAGACCCTGGTAACTGAGTTGCCGAGTTGCGATCCGCGAATCGCACTGGGCTGGATGGCGGCGCTGGTGATCGCGGTGCGCAAGGCGTATCAGCGCGGGTATCCGCGTGGGCGTCAACAACCCGAAACCGACCGTGCCGCGGCGATGCTGCCGGCGTTCTGGGCAATGTCGTTTGTCGGATGGGAGGTGTGTTTCTCGATCCTTCGCTATCTGGCGGTGCTCGAACTGCTGAGCGGCGTGCTGATCATGATGGCGCTGCGGCCGGTACTGGCGAGGCTGTCGAGTGAATGGCAGCGCACCTGTTCGGTCGCTGTGGTGATTGTGCTGCTGGGGCTCACGACTTATCCCGATTGGGGACGCGCGACCGGCGGGCAGCGGGCGGTGGCGGTTACCTTGCCCGCAATCCCAGGCGGCAGTCTGGTTGTGCTGCTCGATCCGTCGCCGATGTCGTATGTCGCGGCGTTCGCAGCGGCAGACCTGCGTTTCGCCGGCGCCAACAACAATCTGATCCATCTGGGGGACCGTAACCGTCTGGCGGAGCAAATCGCGACGGCGATCCGGACCCAGCCCGGCCCGCTCTGGGGGTTGGAAATGCCGCGCGAGAGCCCCGGGGCAGCCGACGCAACGCTGCACGCCTATGGATTGCGCCGCGCTCCAGGCTGCGTGGCGGTGCGTTCCAATCTGGACAACGACGGGATTGTGGCATGCCCGTTGGAACGGATCCGCGGTGAGTGACAACGAGGCTCCTACCCGCAGCGCCCGGGCGCGCTGCGCTCACCGCATGGCAGACGACGGACCGTTTGCCGGCGCCGCCATCGGCATGTTCGCCATAGGCTCGCGCTCCGCAAATGGCGACAGCACATGCGGCGCCACAAGCACCGCGGCACCGTAGGCGACCAGCGCAGCAGCGGTGACCCGCGATGCCGAAGCACCCCAGGGAAGCGTCTTTTCGGCGAAAATCAGCAGCGTGATCATTGCCATGGCGGCGATGTTCATGATGCCGAGCGGGAACAGGATGACGAACAGCAGCCAGCAACAGCCGAGGCACCATGCACCATGCAGTGCGCCCATGCGCAACGCGCCGATCGTTCCGTCCCGCCACGACGTCATGATGAAACCGATCGGGGTGCGGCATTTCGAGAGGCACAGGTTCTTCAACGGCGTGAGCTGATACAGGCCGGCGACGATCAGGATTGCGCCGCCGATCCGCTCGGCAGTGGCCGACGACAGCGCGGCGCGCCCGGCAATACCCTCGGCGGCCACGGCGCCGATATAGGCGGCGATGCCGGCCACTGTCCACACGAACATGTAGGCACCCAGGAAGATCCAGGTGGATACGAACGCCTCGCCCCGCTGGCGCTTGGTGGTCTGCACGCGGTGGAAGGTCAGGATCATCGGCGCGGCGGTTGGAAACATCATGGCCACCATCATGACGATCCAGATCGCCAGGAACACCGGCGCGCGCAGACCCATGGTGGGCGAGGCCATCGCCGCATCCATGTTGGTGTCGTGGCCCTGCCAGATCAGCATGGCCCAGGCTGCGGCAGCGAGACCCAGCAGCAGAACCAGGATGAAGTTGCGTTCGAACGCGATCGGGTCGGGCCGGGCGCGGTTCAAGCGATCACGCGTCAATTCGACCAGTTGATCGGAGCGTAGTGGCCGTTTTTGCCGGAATTGTCCCAACGCATGCCGTGATCGGAAAAACTGCTGCCCTTGCTGCCGACCGCGAATGCGAGTCTGTCCGGCGCGACCGGATGGCCGGTCGCCGCCCAAAGCTGGCCGCTTTCATGCATGGTCGGCAGTGGCTCCACCCCCATGTGCATGATTCCAGGGATCTCCACCGAGCGCGATTTTCCGCCGATGGTGTACGTGATCGGCACCTTCTTCGGGGGTAGATGCGTTCCGACCAGAGGTGCGAAGGCCGCCATCGGACCACCCTCGGCGCCGCCGAAGATGGCGCCCAGCGCGGCGGTTTGCTGATCGTCGGCGCGTTCGTCGATGTACGCGGCGAGCGTCCAGTTGCCTTCCCCCATCGGCCCAGGTGTGTGGGCCACCACAGCAATGCTGAGTCCGTCGAGCGAGACCGTGTCGTAGCTACCGGTATCGATGTGAAACACCAGCGCGACGTCGCACACGCCCTGGGTTGGCCGCGGGGTCAGCGGTGCGGCGGGGGACACCAGGCACGGACACACCACGTCGCAGTTGCAATTTTCGAAATAGTCCCCGGACAGATGCCAGGATTTCTGCGTCGCCATGGTTTCCCCCGTGCAGGATACTGCAATGTCGAACCAAGCCTGAAAGCGTCAATCACGCTCTCGAACAAAACCGGCCTAGCCAGGATAATCTAGCCTTGCCGGCTTGCATCGTCCACGATTTTTGCGATTCCCGCGACGGGAGCCCAGGCATCCCCCCAGACATCCCTCGGGCATCGACGACATCTTGCACCTGAACCGAATTCATGCATTAAGCCGCCGCCCGTCGTCCTGCACGATCTCGGTCACTCTGGTCCCGATCAATACCATGCCCCGCACTCCGTCACTCGATGCATTGCGCATCTTCGTTGTCGCCGCACGGCACATGAGCTTTACCGAGGCTGCGAACGAGCTGAACCTGACGCAAAGCGCGGTCAGCCATCGCATTCGCGGACTGGAAGAAGAACTCGGCGTCAGCCTTTTCAGGCGCCTCACGCGCCGGCTGGAAATGACGCCACGGGGACAAGCGCTGGCTCAGCGAGTGGACCAGGCGATTCGCCAAATCGATCGCAGCGTCATCGAGCTGTTTCACTCGGATGATACTGGTCCACTGAAGGTGACGATGCTACCTTCGGTTGCATCGCATTGGTTGATCCCGCGGCTGGTCCATATCCGCCGCCGCCACCCCGACGTCGAGGTGCAAGTGATCGCCGATTCGCGCCCGCTGGATCTGCGGGCGGAAGGGATTGATCTTGCGATCCGCTTCGGCCGCAAACCGCATCCGGGCTACGCGGTGACACGGCTGATGGGCGATTGCGTGTTCCCGGTCTGCACGCCCGAGCTGCTGGAGCGTTGCCGGCAGATCAACAGCATCGACGCGCTGCTCGCCTTGCCGTTGCTGCACGATTCCGCAACCGACAACGACTGGCGGTCCTGGCTCGATCATTTTGGCAGGCCGGATGTTGACTGCCATGCCGGCCAGCGCTTCAGCGACGCCGGCATGATGATCGAGGCGGCAGCGGTCGGGCTGGGCGTGGGGTTGGCCCGCGCCAGCCTGGTCGCCGACCAGATGGCAAGCGGGGCCCTGGTATGTCCGCTGCGGTTGGCGGCACCGACGGCATTCACGTATTATCTGCTTGGCCTGCCCGAGGCGGTCGACAAACCCAGAATCGCCTCATTCCGCGAACTGCTGGTGACGGAGGCGGCTGCAACCGAGGCATTCGCGCGCTCTATCGCAACACCACTGCCAAATCATGGCGCTGAAATGCAGGTTTTCTCAGCCGTGGCATAGGCGCCGTCCGGGTTTTCGTCATGACCGGTTTCACCGTCATGTGTGGATGGCCCCCGGCTGGCAAGGGTTTTCTCGCGTGACTGCATGAACGGCCACTTGCGGTCATGTGTCCGGCCTGTTGGCGCGGTCGTCTGT
>DATIMO010000379.1:0-7581 GCA_035475215.1 Acetobacteraceae bacterium
TCACGCCTTTACCGACTTCTGAAACTGCCGCAGCACGGCGTTGCCACGTTGCACGGCATTGTCCATCACCTGCTGTGCCGTCACGCCGCCCTGCAGCGCCTTCTCGAACTCCTCCTGGATGATGTTGCGTATCTCCGGCAAGCGACCCAGCCGAATACCGCGCGAATTGTTTGTCACATGGCCGCGTTCAAGCTGCTGGATCGGCAGCTCCGTGCCTGGGTTCTTATCGAACCAGCCTTGCTTCTTCATCTCCTCCGCACCGGCCAGCGTGACCGGCACATAGCCGGTGTTCTCCGCCCAGGTGGCATCGATATTCGGCTTGCCGATGAATTGCAGAAACTCCGCTACTGCCTTGTATTCCGCCGCAGTGCGCTTCGGCGTGGTCATCGGCCACAGGCTGGCACCGCCGATGATGGAGTTGATCGGCTCCTTCGCGATCCCCGGATCGTACGGCAGCAGCGCCGGCGCGAACGCGAATTTCGCGCTTTTTACCAGCGCCCCGCGATACGCCGACGAATTGAACGTGATCGCCGACTGTCCTGCCAGGAACACCGGGTCGGGCGCATTGTCCCGCCCGCCGTATTTGAACGTGCCATCCTTCGACATTTCCAGCAGCCGCGCAATGATCGCCACGTGCGGCTTGCTGTTGATCTGCAGCACCGCGTCCAGCCCCTCGAATCCGTTCGCTTTGGTTGCAAACGGGATATTGTGGATGGCGCTGTACTGCTCGAGCATGATCCACGAAAACCAGGACGTATTCATCGGGATCTCGGCGGCATTCTTCGCCTTGATCGCCTTCGCAGCCGCCGTCACATCATCCCAGGTCGCCGGCGGCTTGTCGGGGTCCAGATCAGCCTTCTGGAACGCATCCTTGTTGATCCACATAACCGCCGTGGAGGAATTGAACGGCATCGACGCCATCCGCCCGTCAGTCAGGCTGTAATAGCCGCGCACCGCGGGAATGTAGTTCTTCGGGTCGATGTGGACGCCGGTTTCCTTCGACAGCTCCCATACTTCCTTCGTCGCCTTGCCGGCGGCGATCATGTTCTCGGTGCCCACCTCGAAGATCTGCGTCAGATTCGGGGCCTCGCCGGCCCGGAACGCGGCGATTGTCGCGGTCATCAGGTCGGCGTAGCCGCCCTTGTAGATCGCCTCCACCTCGACCGTGTTCTGCGCGCCGTTGAAGCCGGTGACAATCTGCGTCACCTGATCGCCCAGCGGCCCGGTCATCGCATGCCACCACACGATCTTCGTCTTCGCGGCCTGCGCGCGAGCAGAGCCTATCAGCGGCGCAGCGGCAAGCGCAGCGCTGCCAGCCAGCAGGGTGCGGCGTTTCATGCGTGAGACTCCTCCCGAATAGCGGCGCGACATCGCCGCGCCCCGCCGCCGACCCTACATGAGGACGCCGGTCGGGAGAAGCCGCCGGAAATCAGGCCGTCACCACCCGCCGATACAGATGCCAACTCGCATGCCCCAGGACCGGCAGCGCAACGGCAAGCCCCAGCAGCAACGGCACCGACGCAATCGCCAGGATCACCGCGATCGTCAGCCCCCAGGCAGCGATCGTCAGCGGGCTCGTGCGCACCACCTGGACCGAGGTGCGAAGCGCCACCTCCGCGGTCACGTCGCGATCCACCAGCATCTGGAAAGAAACCACGCTGATCGTCAGCACCAGCACGGCGAACAGGAAGCCCACAAGGTTGCCGACCACGATCAGCGTCCACCCAGCCGGTGTCGTGAACACGTCATGCAGGAAATCGCCCGCAGACGCCGGCGGCCCGGAGCCGAGCGTAAGCCGGTAGATCACTTCGGCCGCCACCAGCCACAACACGAAAATCACCGCCAGCGCGAACACAAGCTTGACGATCGCGCCAATGGCCGGCGAGCGCAGCACGTCGAACGCATGCCACCACGCGACCTCGGCACCGGTTTCGCGGCGCCGGCTCATTTCATAAATGCCGATCGCGGCGATCGGACCCACCAGGGCAAACCCGGTCACCAGCGGAAACACCAGCGGCAGGACCTCATACCCGAAAGCAAGCCGCCCCAGCACGATGCCGACAATCGGATACAGCACGCACAGAAACAGATAATGCGTCGGATCGGCGCTGAAATCTTCCCAGCCACGGGCAAGGGCATATCGCAGGTCCGCCAGTCCAATTCGGCGCACGTGCGGCTGCACGCGCCCGACGCTTCTTTCGCGTGCCAGATCCTCGTGCGCGGCCGAATCGACGGCGGCTGCTGCGTTTTTGACCTGGTCCCAGGTAAATACGACTGGATTTCGGATGGCCATGCTCACCCCTCCCGAACGGCTGGTTCGAGGGATCGCAGGTCCGGCCGTGGCAGGCGCCAACCAGCCGCCGATCACGGCAGAGCCGCAACCCGCTACAAGGCCAATATGGGCGGCGCGGTCATTTGCGCAAGCCGCCGCTTGCGTCGGGCAGAAAATGAGCAGAGCATGACCTGTCGGCAGCCGCCACAAATCGGATGGAACGAAACCGTCAGCCTCGCTGCCGCTCACCGAAATCTCCTGGTGGGACGTGGCAGCAAGCCGCGCCCTGGCCTACGCTGCCGACCGCCCAACCGGAGCCGTCAGATGCCGCCAGCCCAGGCACTCGCGTCGTTGTGGTCGCAGGTCGGCCTGCCCACCGAATCCCTCGCGGCCGTCCGCCTGACCAGCGGCGACCCTGTTCTGCCGTCATCCTTCGCGATCGGTACCGCCGCGCAGACGTCTATTGCCGCCGCCGGCCTGGCGGCTGCTACCATCGGCCACCGGCGCGGCGGCCCGCCCCAGCACGTCAGTGTCGATATGCGCCATGCCGCGACCGAGTTCCACTCGGAACACTGGCTTCGCGTCAACAATGAACCGCCGCCGGAGCACTGGGACCGCATCGCCGGTACATACCAATGTGGCGACGGTCGCTGGGTTCGCCTGCACACCAATTTCCCGCACCACCGAGACGGCCTTCTGAAACTGCTCGGCTGCGCCTACCAGCGCGAGGCGGTGGCCGCCGCCCTGCGGCATTGGACCGCATTCGAGCTGGAAGACCGGGCGGCGGTCGCCGGTCTGTGCGTCACCGCAATGCGGTCGTTCGAGGAATGGGATGCCCATCCCCAGGGCCAGGCGGTGCAGGCCGAGCCGATTGTGGCCATCACCCGTACCGGCGATGCCCCGCCAGAGCCGCTGCCCGCCGCGGCCCGGCCGTTGGGCGGCGTGCGTGTGCTCGATCTCACACGGGTCATTGCCGGACCCGTGTGCGGCCGCACGCTGGCAGCGCATGGCGCCGACGTGCTGCTGATCACGGCGCCACATCTCTACAATCCGCCGACGCTGGTGATCGATACCGGACGCGGCAAGCTGTCCGCGCAACTCGATCTGCGAGACGACGCGCAGCGGACCATTCTGCGCGACCTGCTGCAACAGGCGGATATCTTCGTGCAGGGATACCGTCCCGGCGCCATTGGCGGATTTGGTTTCACTCCGGAAGACACAGCACGGCTGCGGCCGGGCATCGTCCATGTGTCGCTGTGCACCTACGGGCACACCGGGCCGTGGTCCGGGCGGCGCGGCTTCGACAGCCTGACGCAGACCGCCAGCGGCTTCAACGCGGCGGAAGCGGAAGCCGCTGGCCAACCAGGGCGACCAAAGCCGCTGCCGGTTCAGGCGCTTGACCACGCGTCCGGGTACCTGATGGCGCTCGGCGCCCTGGCGGCGCTGCACCGGCGCATAAATGAGGGCGGAAGCTGGCACGTGCAGGTGTCTCTGGCGCGGACCGGACATTGGATTCGCCGGTTGGGTCGGGTGGCTGATGGTTTCGCCTGTCCCGTTCCCGCGCGCGAGGAACTCGCCGATCTGCTGGAAGACAGCCAGTCCGGTTTCGGCCGCATCTCGGCGATGCGACATGCGGCGCAGCTTTCCGCAACACCGGCGCGGTGGGATCGCATGGCGGTCCCGCCGGGCACGCACCCGGCTCGTTGGCCGGCTCAGTCGGACAAGAGCTGACGAAGGGGCGTTACCGCTTGGCAGGACTTGCGGCGACCTGCGGAATGCTTTCAGGCGTGGATGGTTTCGCCGCTGGGGGCGGACCGCCGGTGCCGAGATAGACGGTGATCCAGCGCGGCGCCCCTTTCTCGAGCACCAGGAGCGCAACCACCTGTTGCCGGTCCCGCGCCTGATCGACCAGGTGTTGCACCTGGTCGGCAGAATTCACTGCGGTGTCCTGCACTTTCAGGATCACGTCACCAGGTGCCACGCCGCGGTCATAGACCTGCGCATCCGGGTCCACATTGGTGACCAACACACCTTCACTGCCGGCCAGCGAAAACTGCTTGCGCACCGCGTCGGTCACCGGCGCCAACCCCAATCCCAGGCTCGGCGGGCGAGATTGCTGCGCACTGGCGACGCTCGCCAACATGTTGCCGCGCTCGATCTTCAGATTCGGCCAGGGCATCACCTTCACCGCAACCTCCTGCTGCTGCCCGTTGCGCCAGATGATCACCGGCACGAACTGATCGGTCGGCATCACCAGAATATCCCGCAACAGGGCACGCGTGTCCGGCGGTTCCAATTCGCCGAAACGAAGGATGATATCGCCCGTCTGCAATACCGCAGCGGCGGGACCACCCGGTTCCACGCCGGTCACGATGAAACCATGCGGCCAGCTCAATCCAAACGCGCGCGCGAGGTCCGGCGATACGTCCTGCAGATGGATGCCGATCCAGCCAGGCGGACGCAGGTTCGGGTTCAGCAACTGGTGGACGACAAAGTTCGCCTCATCGGACGGGATCGCGTAGCCGATGCCGATCGAGCCGCCATTGTCCCCGATGCTGGTCAGTGCCGTATTGACGCCGATCACCTCACCCTCGCGGTTGATCAGCGGCCCTCCGGAATTGCCGTGATTGATCGCCGCGTCCGTCTGAATGTCGTCGTCGAACGGCGTTTCCATGATGTTCCGATTCAACGCACTGACGATGCCGCCACTGACCGAGACACCCAGACCCAGCGGATTGCCGATCGCCAGCACCGGATCGCCGATATGCAGCCGGTCGCTATCGCCGAATTTCAGGAACGGCAGCGGTCGGCCAGCATCCACTTTCAACACCGCCAGATCCATCAGCCCGCAAGCAGCGACCAGGAAGCCACGCGCCTCGCTGCGATCAGCGAATGAGACCGTGATCCAGACCGCGCCCTCGATGACGTGGCGGTTGGTTACGACGGTACCGGCCGGGTCGATGATGAAGCCGGACCCGTAGAACATCTCGCGACGTCCCTGGCCCTCGTTCGTGCCATCATGCACGATCTTCTCGACCGTGATGTTGACCACGCCGGGTAGCACCTTCTGCGACAATCCGATATCGCTCCAGCTCATCATCTGGCCGGATGCAGGGGTGGATGCGCCGTGCATGCCGACAAGAGCAAGTGCCATAAGGGCGGCCATGAAACGACGTCTCATGCGGATGATCCTGTTGGAGTGCTTTTCCGCCCTACGTTGTCCATCACGAATGTCAGATGCATCATGCCTAAGACCCAAAATGACGGTCCAGCGCGGCCCTTACCGCCACCAGCACCGGGGGCCAGCCGCCACGCCGATCCTGGCGGAACAGGCGGACGGTCGGATACCACGGACTGTCGTCGCGGCCGAGCAGCCAGCGCCAGTCCGGACTGCGGCGCAGCATGATCCAGGTAGGGCGTGCCAGCGCCCCGGCAAGATGCGCAACCCCGGTGTCGATCGTCACCACCAGATCCATCAGCGACAGCAGGGCGGCCGTATCAGCGAAATCCGTCAGCATCCCGTCGTGCAGCATCACTCCGGGCTGCGTCTGCAACAGGGTGCGGTCCGCTGCGGGAATATCCGTCTGCACTGCGTGGAATTCGACATGTCCCGCCGCCAGCAGCGGCGCCAGATCGCCAAGCGGCAAGGATCGCTCGGAGATGTGCTGGGACCCGCGCCAGCACAGGCCGACACGGGGGCGCGTGCGCGGACTGAGGTGCTGGCGCCAGCGTGCCACGCGCTCCGCCGGCGCGTGCAAATACGGCACGTCGCGCGGAATGGTCCCGATATCGGTGCCGAAGGTCAGCGGCAGGCTCATCAGGGCGGCGGCGATGTCATGCTCCGGTTCGGAAGCGCCGTCGTCGATCACCGCATCGACGCCGGGCACGGTCTGCATCAGCTCCAGCAGATCGGCCGGGACGACAAGCGTCACTGAAGCCGCATACTTAGCGACCGGCGACGCATAGCGGACGAACTGGATCGCATCGCCGCGCCCCTGTTCCGCACGCAGCAACACGCGCTTGCCAACAAGTTCATGCAATGCCGGGGCGCGCGGCAGCGGGGAGCTGGCTTCCGCTTCGGACCGGAAACCGGGCAATTCCCAGCGTCGCTCGTATTTCGGCCAGCCTTCGGCGTAACGCCCGAGCGTCAGCAGCGCCAACGATTCATGCCATTCGCCGCGCGGATCGTCCGGTTGCAAGGCGCAGCGGGCCCGGCAGACCTGCAGCGCGTCCTCGCAGTGCAGCAACTCCATCAGCGTCTGCGCCAGCGGGTCGTGCACCTCAGCCAGCTTGTCGGCTGGCGCACTGCCGGGCGGACCGGCGAGCGCGCTGCGAAAGCTTGACACGGCGGCTTCCAGGTCGCCGCGCTTCGCCTGAATAAGCCCCAGATTGTAGTGTGCCGGCGGATAATCCGGGCGCCGCGCGAGCACCCGGCAATAGCAATCCTCCGCCTCGGCTTCGCGGTTCTGCGCGCGCAGCGTCGTGCCAAGGTTGTTGTGTGCATCGACAAGATCGGGGTCGAGCCTCACCGCCAGCCGGAACCGTGCTTCGGCCTCTGCATGTCGTTCCAGCGCCATCAGCGCGTTGCCGAGGTGATACTGCAGGCGGGCGACATCGGAATTTTCCCGCTCGGCAGCGGTAAGCCAGGTCAGTGCCTGATCCGGCTGATCCTGTTCGGTGCAGATCACGCCGAGCAGGTGCAGCGCTTCGAAATGGCGCGGGTCCTGTGCCAGGATGGCGCGGCACGCATCTGCGGCCTGATCGCGGCGGCCCACCCGGTAATGGGCGGAAGCCTCCGCAATGCCGGTCGGCTTCACTCGCCGGCCGGCAAAATCGACGCTGAACCGGTGACTCAGCCGATACAGCATGCGGTGGAGATCATGGGCGTTTCCCGCCCGGCTTGGCGCGGACGCCGGCGGCCGGGTGCTTCGGGGCTGCGGCCCGTTTCGGTCTGGCGGCTGGCCGGGCCACGCTTTTGCCGGCGCGCAGGTCCGCGATGGTTGCCCGCGTGGTGATCTGCTCGGGAAGCATGCGCAACTCGATCACCGCCGGCCGACCGCTATCGACGGCACGACGGAATGCCGGGGCAAATTCCGCCGTTGCGCCGACAACTTCGCCATGGCCGCCGAACGCCTCGATGAACTGGGCAAAATCCGGATTGGTCAGTCCGGTACCGGAGACGCGACCCGGATAGGCGCGTTCCTGGTGCATGCGGATGGTGCCGTACATCTGGTTGTTGAAGACCAGCACGATCGGCGCGACGCCGTGATGGAACGCCGTCGCCACCTCCTGTCCGGTCATCAGGAAGC
>DATIMO010000380.1:0-1622 GCA_035475215.1 Acetobacteraceae bacterium
CCAACCCCCTCCCGCAAGGGGAGGGGACTTTGTTCACCGCCTCCCCTTGCGGGAGGGGGACGGGGGGAGGGATACGCGGCCGTCACCCAGCCTCCGAATAAACCAGCACCCGTTCTGCCGGCGCACCGAGCCGGATAGCCTCGCCCGGCGCAACCCGCTGCTCCGCGCGGAAATACAGCTCCGTCCCATCGGCCACGCGCGCCAGACCATAAAAATCGCGCCCCCGATACTCCGCCGATTCCACCGTCGCCGCGATCAGGGCGTCATTGCCCGGCGTCAGGTCCTCGGGCCGGATCGCGACCAGCGCCGCACCATTCACTGATCCGACGGGAGTGCCGGCCAGCCGTGCCCCGCCAACCTGAACGAACACGGCATTGCCCGCCGGCTCGGCGTGGGAACGCAGCAAGTTCCGATACCCCATGAACTCTGCCACGTCCGGATGCGCCGGGCGCGCATACAGTTCTTCCGGCGAGCCCACCTGGCGCATCATCCCCTCGCGCATCACCACGATGCGATCAGCGAGTGACAACGCTTCGTCCTGATCGTGCGTGACATAGATGGTCGAACAGCCGAGCAGATTATGAATGCGCCGGATCTCCGCACGCATCTCCAGCCGCAATTTGGCATCCAGGTTCGACAGCGGCTCATCCATCAGCACCAGCGGCGGCTCGACCACGATGGCCCGGGCGATTGCCACGCGCTGCTGCTGCCCGCCGGAGATTTGCCCAGGCAACTTGTCAGCCTGCGCTTCCAGCCGCACCAACGCCAGCGCCTCCTGCACACGGCGCGCAATTTCGGCCTTGGGCCGCCGCTGCGTCACCAGCCCGAAGCCGATGTTCCGTCGCACCGTCATGTGCGGAAACAGCGCATAGTTCTGGAACACCATGCCGAAGCCGCGGCTCTCCGGCCCAAGCCGGTCGATTCGCCGGTCGTCCAGCCAGATCGCCCCGCCCGTCAGCGTCAGCAGGCCGGCGATGCAATTCAGCGCGGTCGATTTGCCGCACCCGGACGGCCCCAGCAACGCAACGAATTCGCCGCGCCCGATCGTCAGCGTCACGTCCTTCAGGGCGTTCAGCGCGCCGAAGGCCCGACTGATGTGGTCAAGCCGCAGCGCACGAAAATCACGGGAAGCCAGCGCCATCACGCACCCAGAGCGTTTCCCCTCCCGAAAGGGGAGGGGCAAATAGCGAACTTACTTCCCCACATTGGCGCCGATCTGCTGATCCCATCGCTGGAACGCATAGACCATTCGCTCGGCCGGCAACGGCGGGTCCATCGGCGTATCGGCCAGCAGCTTGTCATAGATCGGGCGGCCATATTCCTTGATCGCCTCCTGGCTGTCCGGCGGTGCCATCGACAGCGGCACGTTCTTCACCGCCGGGCCCGGATAGAAATACCCTTTGTCCCAGGCATAGGCCTGCGCCTTCGGCGTCAGCATGTAGCTCATCAGGTCGAGCAGCACGGCCAGGCGTTCGTTCGACACGCCCTTCGGGATCGCCATATAGTGGCCGTCGGTAACGAAATGGAATCCCTGCAGCGTGCCGATCTGCGCCTCTTTCGGTACTACCCCAAGCGCTCGCGGATTTATGTCCCAGCCAGTCATGGTCGGGGTCATGGCCCGG
>DATIMO010000381.1:0-4208 GCA_035475215.1 Acetobacteraceae bacterium
CGATCTGCGCGCTCTCCGCCGTTGCCACCGCCACGATTACCAGGAACAGCACTGAAACCAGCCGCAGGTTCACGCCTCTGGCCTCAGCCAGTTCCGGCTGCAGGCTGGCGAACAGCAGCGGCCGGGCAATCGCTGCCAGTCCGCACAGGCACAGCACAGCCAATCCCAGCAGCACCCAAACGGTTTCCGCATCGACACCTAGCACATTGCCGAACAGCAGCGCCGTCGCTTCGCTCGCGTAGGCGGTGAAGAAATGCAGGAACAGCAGCCCGAGCCCCAGCGCGAACGCCAGCACGACGCCGATCGCCACGTCGCGCCCCTCCAAACGCTCGCCCAGCAGCCCCATGCCGATCCCACCCGCCACGGTGATCACCAACAGACCCCACAGCGGCGGCACCCCCACAAGCACCGCTCCGGTAGCCCCGGTGAAGCCGATATGTCCCAGCGCGTGCCCCGCAAATGCCTGCCCGCGCAGCACCAGAAACCAGCCGACCAGCCCGGCGACTACCGCCACGATGCCAGCGGCGGCAAAAGCGTTCCGCATGAAATCATAATCAAGCATGGGCGTGGGAATGGCCCGGTGAATGACGGTGGTCGTCGTGCTCCACCTCGTGCGTTCCGGACATCACGAAGATGCGCCCGCCGACGCGCAGCACCTCGATCTCCGTGCCGTACAACCGTGACAGCACCGGCCCGGTGATCACCTCGTGCACCGAGCCGATCGCCGCCTGCCCGCCGCCCAGATACAGCACGCGGTCCAACGCCCCCAGCAGCGGGTTCAGTTCATGCGCGCTGAACAGCACCGCAATCCCGAGTTCCTGCTGCACTCGTCGTACCAATGTCACCACCTCGTCCTGATGATGCGGATCGAGGCTGATCAGCGGCTCATCCAGCAGCAGCAGCCGCGGCGCGCCCAGCAATGCCTGCGCCAGCAGCAGCCGCTGCCGCTCGCCGCCGGACAATTCCGCCAGCGGCCGCCGCGCCAAATCGCCGGCACCGACCAGGTCGAGCACCCTGGTCGCATCGCGTTGCTCCGCCCGGCTACGCAGCGGCAATCCCCACCGGTGCCCGCCGGCCGCGCTAACGACGAAATCGCGCCCGCTGACCCGCGGTGCCGGCGTGCTGCGCGTTTGCGGCAAGTACCCGATCGCAGCGTTGCCGCGCGCCGCCGGCTGCCCGAGTACACGGATCGTCCCCCGCCGCGGTTTAATCAGGCCGAGGATTGCCCGCATCAGCGTGGTCTTACCCGACCCGTTCGGTCCCAGCACGCCGATGAAGTCCCGCGCACCGATCTCCAACGACACCTCATTCAGGACCGCGCGCCGGCCCAGCACGAGCGTCACGCCACTCAGCGCGATAACGCTCACGAAGCCGGTTTTGCCAGCGCCGCGTCCAGCACATCAAGCTGGTCGAGCATCCATTGCTGATAGGTCTTGCCGGGCGGTTCAGTCTCCGTCACGCCGACCACCGGCACGTGCGATTGCTCGGCGATGCGCAACAGCCGACGTGCCGCAGTGTCGGTGGCCTGACTGTTATACAACAGCACGCGCACGGCGCGGCTACGCAGGTCTTGCTCGAACGCGGCGACATCATGCGCGCTCGGCTCGGTGTTGTTCATCACCGCAAGCTGGAAGCGCTGGTTCCGCATGCTCAGGCCGATCGCGGCGGCCATAAGGCCAAACACCGGCTCGGTCGCGGTCACCGGCACCCCAGCATACGCCTTCCGCATCTGCGCGATCTTCGCGGCCACCGACTCCAACGAGCCGAGGAACCGCTCCAGGTTCTCCTGGTACACGGCGCCATGCGCCGGGTCGCTGGCCGCAAACGCATCCGCCACTGCTCGCGCGAAGACCGGCATCGCCTCCGGATCGTACCAGAAATGCGGGTTGGCACCTGGCTTCACATGCAGCAGGTCCCCGACATCGATCACCCGCCGATCGCTACGCCGCGAGACACCCAACAGCTTGCGCATCCAAGGATCGTACTCGGCCCCGTTCAGCACCACGATACTTGCACCGGCAATCGCCCGAGCGATCGAGGGACTCGCCTCGAACAGATGCGGGTCCTCGTCCGGATTGTTGAGAATGCTGGTCACCACCGCGCCGGGTCCGGCGATCTGGCGCGCCACATCGCCGTACACGCTTTCCGCCGCGACAACGGCCACCGGCCGCTCCTCCGCCCACCCCCGGCCGAGAGAGACCGACAGTACCACGACCAGACCGATCATCACCCGCAGCATGCGGAATGTTATATCATACCCCTTCCCCTTGCGGGAAGGGGCACGGGGGCAAGGCAACCCGGGGGAGAGGCCGTGTTGTGGCGCCGCCGATCGTGGATGCAACCGGCGGCACGTCATCCACGATCAGGATGATCGGCAGGCTGCCTTCTGCGGCACGACCGCTATCCGGTCCCGGTTGCGCTCCAGCGAAAGAATGGCGCTCCCGCCCTCCTGCGCCGTCTGCGTGCGGCTCCGGACCCGCCGCTCCACCGGCTGCTTCTCGCGCAACGCCTGGCCGTTGACCGTCTGCATCTCGCCGGCTCGGCAACCGGCAGGTCGGTCTTCGGTCCGGTGCCCTCGTATGTTGGGTACGCATAGGCAACGGGTCCGGCATCCGCCTGCCAGATGCCCGCCCTCCACGCCGCCTTGATGCGCCAGAGCCAGGCCCACAAATGCCGCGAATCCTTCACTCAGCGCCAGCCCGCCGTGTAGAAATCGTAGCTATCACGAACAAGATCGCAGGCACGCGCAACAACCGCTTCCCCCTGGCGACCTGCGCCTCGGTGGACTGCTGATAAGCTGGAACAGCAGAACCGCGACGCTGACACTGGCGGTCAGCGACAGCGCCCACAAGCTGAGAAGACGAACCCTTAACGAGTGCAATACTGACCTGCTGAATGCCGACAATCCGTCAGGTTATCACCGCAAACCTCTGGCTGGCGACGGTGGCTGAGCGCCCGACATTCCCTTGCAACACAAGCAGATCGCCGCTATCACTCACGCTTTACCAGAGAGCAAACGCGCGCTATGGAAGGGGGCCCGCCAGCCGAACAGCACGGCCCGACCAGAGTCGGAAAATACGAGCTCCGCAAGGTTATCGGGCGGGGCAGTATCGGCGTCGTCTACGACGCGACCGATCTTGTTCTCAAGCGCAAGGTGGCTATCAAGACCCTACCGTTCATCGACCTCGATACCCCACTTGGTCAGGAACAATACCAGCGCTTCCAGCGTGAAGCACAAGCCGCAGCCAGACTGTACCACCCGAACATCGCCATCACCTTCGACTACGGGGAAACCGACGCCTTCGCCTACATCGTGATGGAACACATCGATGGTCCGTCGGTGCGGGAATTGTTGGAAAAGACCCGCGCCGACATCGGTCAGATCAGGACCATCATGCACGGGCTGCTCGCCGGATTGCAGCACAGCCACGACCTGGGCGTTGTCCATCGCGACATCAAGCCGGCCAACATTCTGCTGACCCCCCAGGGGGAGGTGAAGATCACCGATTTCGGTATCGCTCATCTCGACGGTAGCGATCTGACGCAGCTCGGCTCGCAAGTCGGAACACCCGCTTACATGTCGCCCGAACAGGTACTCGGCGATAAGGTGGATGCGCGGTCGGACGTCTATTCCGCCGGTGTCGTATTGTATGAAATGCTGACAGGAAGCCGCCCTTTCCGCGGCAGCACCAATTCGGTAATGCACAAGATCGTGCATGCCCCGGCGCCGAGGGTTTCCGAATCGACCGCCGCTTTTCCACCCGCGCTGGATACTGTCGTTGCAACCGTTCTGGCCAAGGACCCGAACGACCGCTATCAGTCCGCCGCCGCGTTCAGTGCTGCCATTGCCGAAAACCTGCATCATGCCGACCCCGCAGTCGCCGGCCCGGTGCCCATCGAATTCGCTGCCGACTCGACCATAGTCCGGCCCGGCGACAGATCGTATGAAATCACCGCAACCGCGGTTGCGCCACCTGCAACGCCTCCCCCCCGGCGCCCGCGCACAAGCGTTGTCGTTCCGCTGCTTGGTGCCGCCTGCGTGGTCATCGCCGGGGCTGTGTGGTTGTCGGTTCGCCAGCCGGCCGGCCGGCATGAAGCCCAGCCGATCGCCGCCAGTCACACCAACACCAGGCCCGGCCCGGCCCCACACGATATCGCCGCCATCCCAACCCCGTCCGGTTCGGGCGCGACATCTCCGCCCATGACCG
>DATIMO010000382.1:0-3266 GCA_035475215.1 Acetobacteraceae bacterium
CGAAGGCAGCAGCTCGGTGCTCTTGGTCGAGCAGCCCGAAACCTGCGCGATTTTGGACTGCCAGCCCGGGGAGCATGGTGGTTCCCGTCATCGTTAATTCGCCCTATATCCCCCCGGCCAATGATCGAACCCGAACCGGCCGCCCTACAGGCGCGGCGCCGTCGCCTGCTGTACCGCGCCACGCATCGCGGCACGCATGAAAACGACCTGCTGATCGGCGGCTTCGTCACTCCACGCATCAACACTTTCACGGAGGCCGAGCTGGACGCGCTCGAATCCCTGCTCGAACTGCCGGACCCCGATCTCGCCGATTGGTTGACCGGCCGTTGCCCGGTGCCCGCCGGCGCGGATACCCCGATGCTGCGCCGGATGATGGACTCCACGCCATGACAACGCCGGTCTATGGCGCCCCCGAAGGTTGGGATGCATTCCTGCTGGCCCGCCGTCGCGCGGAATTCGCCGGGCCGATCCTGCATGTGGCGCGGGATGACGCGCGCATGGCCCGATTGGCGGAAGCGCTGGCCTTCGTGATTCCCGAAGCGGAGATCCTGCGATTTCCGGCTTGGGACTGTCTGCCGTATGACCGCGTATCCCCGAATCCGGCGCTGGTGTCGGAGCGAATCGCCACGCTAGGGCGGCTGCTGGAACGGCCGGATCGACCGCGCGTCGTGCTGACGACCGTGAATGCGATGGTGCAGCTTGTGCCGCCACCGACGGCCTTTGCCGGCGCCAGCCTGGAGCTGAAAGCCGGGGGCGAGATCCACCCGGAGAAGCTCGCCCGCTTCCTGGAGGCCAATGGCTACGGCCGCGCCGGCACGGTCATGGAGCCGGGCGAGTACGCCATGCGCGGCGGGATCATCGATGTCTTTCCCGCGGGCGAGTCCGATCCGGTGCGGCTGGACCTGTTTGGCGACACGATCGAGAGCATCCGCAGCTTCGATCCGGCAACTCAGCGGAGTGAGGCCAAGCGCGGACGCATCGTGCTGCGCCCGATTTCCGAGGTGCCGCTCGACAAGGACTCGATCGCCCGGTTCCGCACCGCCTGGCGCGAGCTGTTCGGTCCGCCGGCCGCCGAGGACCCGATCTATCTGTCCGTGTCCGAAGGGCGCCGCCATCCGGGCATGGAGCATTGGACGCCGCTGTTCCACCAGAACATGGCGACGCTGCTGGATTACCTGAAGGGCGCGTCCGTCAGTCTGGACCATCAGGCGGATGAAGTCCTGACCGCACGGCTGGACATGATCGCCGATCATTACGAGGCGCGGCGAGGCCCTGCGCGGGAGGGCGAGGTGCCGTATCGCGCGCTGGCGCCGGAGCGGCTGTATCTGGACCGCGCGGCATGGGACGCGATGCTGGCTGGGGGGCCGTTGCTGGCGTTCACGCCGTTCGCCCGGCCGGATGGCGCAGTGGGTGTTGATGGGACGGGACGCCCTGGCCCGATCTTCACCCAGGCCGCGGGTGCGCCGAATGCTTTCGAGCAGCTCAAGGGCCAGAGCGCGCGTTGGGCCGACGAAGGCCGCCGCATCGTGCTGGCCGCCTGGACCCGCGGCTCTCGGGACCGGCTGACGCATTTACTGCGGGAACACGGCTTCAAGGATGTGGCGCAGGAGGACGGCTGGGCCGCGGTCCGCCGCAAGCCGGCTGGATCCGTGTCGGTCATCGTGCTGGGGGTGGAGCGCGGTTTCGTTGCCGAACGACTGGCGCTGGTCGGCGAACAGGACTTGCTGGGCGAGCGCATCAGCCGTCCGCCGCGCCGGCGAAAGCGGGCCGACCAGTTCATCGCGGAAGCCACCGAGATCGCCGAGGGCGATCTGGTGGTGCATCAGGAGTACGGCATCGGCCGCTATGACGGATTGGAGACGCTGACCGTCGGCGCCGCCCCGCATGACTGCTTGCGGCTGATCTACGACGGCAGCGAGAAACTGTTCCTGCCGGTCGAGAATATCGAGGTGCTGTCCCGTTTCGGCAGCGAGGGGCAGGGCGTCGCGCTGGACAAGCTCGGCGGTGCCGGCTGGCAGACGCGGAAGGCGCGCATGAAGCAGCGCATCCGCGACATGGCCGGGGAGCTGATCCGCATTGCCGCGGCGCGCCAGATCAAGGACGCACCGTCCATGGCGCCCGCGGAAGGAAGCTGGGACGAGTTCTGCGCGCGCTTCCCGTTCGCCGAGACCGACGACCAGGTACGCTCGATCTCCGACGTGCTGGAGGATTTGGCGGCCGGCCGGCCGATGGACCGGCTGATCTGCGGCGATGTCGGGTTCGGCAAGACCGAGGTGGCGCTGCGGGCGGCATTTGTCGCGGCGATGTCCGGTGCGCAGGTGGCGGTGATCGTGCCGACCACCCTGCTGGCGCGACAGCACTACCGCACGTTCTCTGAGCGTTTTGCCGGCCTACCGGTGCGGGTGGCCCAGCTTTCGCGCATGGTCCCGGCAAAGGAGGCGACTGAAGTCCGCAAGGGCATCACCGATGGTTCGGTGAACATCGTCATCGGCACGCACGCATTGCTGGCGAAATCGATCGAGTTCGCCGATCTCGGGCTGCTCGTGGTGGACGAGGAGCAACATTTCGGCGTTGCCCACAAGGAGCGGCTGAAACAGCTCAAGGCCGACGTCCATGTGCTGACGCTGACGGCCACGCCGATCCCGCGCACGTTGCAGCTTGCGCTGACCGGGGTGCGGGAAATGAGCCTGATTGCCACGCCGCCGGTGGATCGGCTGGCGGTGCGCACATTCATTATGCCGTTCGACAGCGTGGTCGTGCGCGAGGCGATCCAGCGCGAGCGGTTCCGTGGAGGACAGGTGTTCTGCGTCGTGCCGCGCATCGAGGATCTGGGGCGGATGGCGGAGCGGCTGTCCGAAATAGTACCAGAAGCGCGCACTATTCAGGCGCATGGACGGTTGCCGCCGACCACGCTGGAGCGCGTGATGACGGAATTCAGCGACGGCAAGCACGATATCCTGCTGTCCACCAATATCGTGGAAAGCGGGCTGGACATGCCGGCGGTGAATACTCTGGTGATCCATCGCGCCGACATGTTCGGGCTGGGCCAGCTCTATCAGCTTCGCGGGCGGGTGGGGCGCGGCAAGCAGCGCGGTTACGCCTACCTGACCTGGCCGCAGAACCATCGCCTGTCGGCGGCGGCGCAGAAGCGGCTGGAAGTGATGCAGACGCTGGACAGCCTGGGGGCCGGCTTCACGTTGGCCTCGCACGATCTGGATATCCGTGGCGCCGGCAATCTGCTTGGCGACGAGCAGTCTGGGCATATT
>DATIMO010000383.1:0-4149 GCA_035475215.1 Acetobacteraceae bacterium
GCCGTACCCGCCGGTCGCCATCACCACCAGTTGCGCGCGGAACCGGTGGATTGATCCATCCTCCAGGCACCAGGCCGTCACGCCACGGCAGACGCCCTCATCGTCCAGGATCAGGTCCAGCGCGAAATACTCATTGAAGAACTCGACGCCGTGCTTCAGGGTCTGCTGATACAGCGTGTGCAGGATCGCATGCCCGGTCCGATCGGCCGCCGCACAGGCGCGCATGGCCGGCTGCTTACCGAATTCTGTCATGTGGCCGCCGAATGGGCGCTGATAGATTTTGCCCTCTTCCGTGCGGCTGAACGGTACGCCGAAATGCTCCAGCTCGTACACCGCCGGAATCGCCTCCCGGCACATGTATTCGATGGCGTCCTGATCCCCAAGCCAGTCCGACCCCTTCACGGTGTCGTACATGTGCCAGCGCCAGTCGTCCTCCCCCATATTGCCCAGCGCCGCGCCGATCCCGCCTTGCGCCGCCACCGTGTGGCTGCGCGTTGGGAACACCTTGCTGATGCAGGCCGTCTTCAGTCCCGCTGCGCCCATCCCGAGCGTCGCGCGCAGCCCCGAACCGCCGGCACCGACCACCACCACGTCATAGGTATGATCGACCAGGTTGTACGCCCGCTGCGACGGCATCGTGATCGCGTTCATTGATGCGATTACCCCCTTACAGTCCGAGGCGCAGCGCCGAAATGACACAGAGCACCGCAGCGACGATGCACAGGGTCCGGATCAGCAGCAGCAATGTCAGACGCGTGCGGTTCTGGTGGACATAGTCCTCGACCACCACACGCAGCCCAAGCTCCATGTGCCAGAACGTCGTTACCGCCAAGCACAGCATCAAGGTGAGTGGCACCGGACCATGCAGCCAGGTGATCATGTCGCTGCGCGTGGCACCTTCCAGGCGCATCGCCGATGCAATGAACCAGAGTGTCAGCGGCACCAGTGCGATCGATGTCAATCGCTGCAACCACCAATGACCAGAGCCGGACCGAGCCGCCCCCAGGCCGCGCACCCGTCCGAGTTCGGATCGCAGAACGTCCAGTCGGACAGATTTGCCGGGTTGTGCCATCACCAGATCACCACGCCGACGATCCAGACAATCAGCGTGGCCACGATGGTCACGATAACCACCGCCCATCCGCTGGCGCGGTACGTCGGCATGGTTTTGCCAAGGTGCACCCAATCATCGAATCCCGCGCCCGTGTCCCAAACCAGATGCCGTATTCCGGTGAACAAGTGGAACAGCAGGGCGGCCGCCCAGCAGAACAGCAGGAAGACGCCGAACCCGCTGCCGAGGAAGCCCTGCACGGTGGCAAATGCTGAATCAGACACTGCGGCGGCGACCAGCCACCATGTCATCAGCAACGCGCCGACGGAAACACCCACCCCGGTCACCCGGTGGCTGATCGACAGCGCCATACTGATCGGCCACTGGTAGACCTGCAGGTGCGGCGACAGCGGCCGGCGGATCAGCTTGCCGTCGGAGGATCGCGCCACCATCAGCGCGTCGCGAATGTCCTTCACGAGACCTCCATGCCTCGAACTACCCGCCCGAATCGTCCGAGATCGTTCGATATCGAGCAATTCCGGTTTCTACCCCTTGTCTTGGGGACCGGTCAACGCGCCTGCAAGTGAGGGGCTGCATCGCCTGACGCGCATGCGCTGTCCCGTACGTTCGTCAGCACGCGTGCCATGTTCCGGCCGACTCGTGTCAGCGCATCCGCCCATGTGAACAGGCCAAACCGGTCGAATTCCGGGAGAACCGCCCCGCGGGCCGAGGTAAATACCGATCTGCAGCATAGCCCGGCGATATCCGGCACCGCCGCCGGACGCCACACGAACAGCGCCAAGTCTTTGCCGGGCAAATAACGGTGAATACCGCATGCCGCCAAGCGATCCGGCGGAACGACCAGACCCGTCTCCTCCTCCAGTTCACGCGCCGCCGCGATCGGCAGCGCCTCTCCGGCTTCAGCCAGGCCCTTCGGAATGTCCCAGCGCGGCGAGCGGGTCGCGTGACCCAGCAGCACCCGTTGGCTATCCGTCACGATTACGCCGCAACTGATCGATCTACGGGAGAGGGCAGGGGCGGTCACCGCGTAAACGTCACCTCCGCAAGACCCAGCCCCTCGAACCGCGCCGCGCACGTGTCGCCGGGCTTGAGGAACCGCATCCCGGTGTAGCTGCCGCACGTGACAAACTGCCCCGAGCGAACCCCGTCGCCACCCCGCAGCATATTGACCAGCACGACCGCGGTCCCGAGCGGGTCGCTGGTTGGATGCCCGCCGTCTTGCTCCACCAGTACCTGCCCGTTCACCGTCAGCACGACGTGGATCGTCGCGAAATCCAGCCGCTGCCACCCGGCAACGGGTTCCGCGTGAACGAACCCGCCGTTGCTGACGCAATCAGCCAGCTTTTCCAGCGTGCTCCGTTTTGACTGGTCCTGGAATCGGCTGTCGATCACCTCGATGGCCGCGCATGCGTCCACGCCCGCAGCAACCTCTTCGCGCGTGTATGCCGCGGATCGGCCCGGGAAGTCGCGATTGAAGCGGAACGCCACTTCCGCCTCCACCCCACAATTCGGCACCTCCGCTGCCACCACCGCGGCCGGCGAAGCGCGAATCGTGCGCGTATAAATCACCCCACGCCACGGCTCCTCATTAACCGGCGCCGCCGCCTTGAATGCGCCCACCGTCTCGCCCAGCAGACCCGTCACCGCGTCCTGGATCGCGTGCGCCTCCGCGCCATTCATCGGACGACACGCCTCCGGAATCTCCTTCAGCAAACCCTTTCGCTGCCGCGCCCCCACCAGCAGCGCCGCCGCTTGTTCGATTCTTGCCTGCTGCTCCATCATCCTGCTCCTGACTTACCTCTCCCGCCCTGCGGGAGAGGTCGGTTCGCGTGGCGAACCCGGTGAGGGTCTCACCAGCCGGTGCTGCTTGCGCCCGGCCGACAGCTTGATCACCCCATCGCGCAAGTCCCCCGCCGAGACCATCCGCGCCTCATCCGTCACCGGCGCATCATTCACCCGCGCGCCACCGCCGCGAATGAGCCGCCGTGCTTCGCCGTTGCTGGCCGCCAACCCGGCCTGGACGAACAATCGAAACGCCGGAACCCCGGCCGCAATCTCATCCACCGGCAGCTCGATTGCCGGCAGGGTCTTCGCTGCCTCGCCCTGTTCGAAGGCGCGCCGTGCCGTCTGGGCCGCAAGCTCGGCCGCTGCCGTGCCGTGTGCCAGGCGCGTCGCCTCGGTCGCCAGCAGCTTCTTCGCCTCGTTGATCTCGGCTCCGTCGAGGCCCTTCAATTGCTCGATCGTCTCCATCGGCAGATCGGTGAACAGCCGCAGGAAGCGCCCGACATCCGCATCATCGGTGTTGCGCCAGAACTGCCAGTACTCGTACGGGGAAAGCCGGTCAGCGGTCAGCCACACCGCACCCTGCGCAGTCTTGCCCATCTTCGCGCCAGACGACAGCGTGATCAGCGGCGTAGTCAGCCCGTACACCTGCTTGCCATCGGTCCGTCGCGTCAACTCCATTCCTGCGACGATATTGCCCCACTGATCGGACCCGCCGATCTGCAGGATCACGCCGTGACGCCGGGCCAGTTCCCGGAAATCATAGCTCTGCAGGATCATGTAGTTGAATTCGAGGAAGGTCAGCGGCTGTTCGCGTTCCAGCCGCAGCCGCACCGCATCGAAGCTCAGCATGCGGTTAACCGTGAAATGCGTGCCGACATCGCGCAGCAGCGGAATGTATCCCAGCGCATTCAGCCAATCGCCATTATTGGCCATCGCCGCATCGGCCGCGCCCTCGCCGAAACGCAGAAACGGCTCGAAGCATCGCCGGATCCCGGCCATGTTAGCGGCGATCTGTTCGTCGGTCAGAAGCTGGCGAGACTCGTCCTTTCCCGAAGGATCGCCGATTCGCGTCGTGCCGCCACCCATCAGCACGATCGGCTTGTGGCCGTGCTTCTGCAGCAGCCGCAGGATCATGATTTGCACCAGGCTGCCGACATGCAGGCTGTCGGCAGTGCAGTCGAAGCCGATATAGGCGGTAATCGGGGCGGCCTGCATGGCGGCGGCAAGCGCCTGAGTGTCGGTGCATTGGAAGACAAACCCACGCGCGGTGGCTTCTTCAAGGAAAGTCTTGG
>DATIMO010000384.1:0-13025 GCA_035475215.1 Acetobacteraceae bacterium
GGAACCTGCAGCACCACGGTCGCGCCTGTCTCTGGCGCTTCATGGGAGCCCAGTTCCAGAGCGTTCAAGTCAGGCAGCATCGGTGTAGCGATGAACGATGCTGCCGCAATCTCTGGAATCGGGCTGCTTCCGCAATGGAACACCACCCATTCTCGAGCGGCGGCAAACGCCGGATGCAGCCACAGCGGCACGTCACCATCGACCAGCGCCAGCAGAACCGCCGCGGTTGCCTGGTCCATCGGGCGCGGACCGATAAGGCCGGTGCCGACCTCATGCAGTGATCCGGGCCGTGCCATCGCGTCCAGTAATGCCCGGAAACACTGCTGCGCATCCGCTACAGGTTCGGCGAATCCGGCGAGTTCGGTCCCGCTCACGTGCGCTCCAGCCCTGTGCGCATCGTCTGCATGGCGAAGAACTGGACCCTGGTTGCGGCCGCACGGCTCGCCTGGGCCGTGCGGGATTTGGCTTGCGCGACAGCCAGTGGCTCGATCACCGCGGTTCCCAGCAGGGTGGCCAGGGCCGGGTCCTGCAACATGGCGTCAACCGCAGCGGCCAGTTCGGCCTGCCGCAGGTCGCGGCCGGCGACATAGGCGTGACCGGTCCGGCCGCACTCGCTGCGGACCGTGCAGCGGGTCACGGTCATCTCGCCGAGATTGAAAGGTGACCCAGCACCGCCGATCCGACCCCGCACCATCACCAGCCCGGTCTCCGGGCCACGCAATCGGCGCCAGCCCGGCAGGGTACCGCATTCATCCAGCCGGGACGCAATGTCGGCGGCCCCGGCGCGCGACAGTACCGCCATCCAGCGGCGCCGCGCGGCGGTTTCGGGATCGGATGGGGGCAACAGGTCGGTCATAGATAGCACCAGTGACGTCCAGATGGATGCGGATGTCTAGACAGCTATCCCCTCGATCCTGTAGCGTCAAGCGCAACATGCAGCGATTCGCCCGAGCCAGTTCATGCAGTTGCGATGACGACGCGTCCCGAAGCTGAAGAACAGCTTCAGCGCCAGCAGGGCGTGGCCCTATGGCGGCAGATCGCCAACCGGCTGCAACGCGATATCGCTTCGGGTCACTATCCGCCGAGCGGACAATTGCCGACCGAACAGGTGCTGTCGCGGCATTTCGGCGTGAACCGCCATACCGTTCGGCGCGCGCTCGAAGAACTGTCGCGCGGCGGGCTGGTGCGGGTGGAGCAGGGGCGCGGCTCTTTTGTGGCCGACGACGTGATCGAATACGCGGTCGAGCCGCGCACCCGCTTTTCGGAATGGATTCGCCGGCAGAATCGCGAACCGTCCGGGCGTATCCTGCGTCTGACCGAGGTCGCGGCCGATGCCCATGTGGCAACCAGTCTCGGCATCCGCCCCGGGGCGCGGGTGGTGCTGATGGAGCGGCTCGGGCTGGCGGACGATCGGCCGGTCAGCCTGTCGACGCATCATTTTCCGGCCGCACGTTTTCGCGGTCTGATGGAGGCACTGAAGCGCGAGCCCACCATCACCGCTGCGCTGAAATCGGTCGGCGTGCCCGACTACATGCGGCAGATGACGCGCGTCACCGCGCGCCTGCCCAATGCCGAGGAGGCGGAGCTGCTGCGTACCGCGCGCAACCGCCCGCTGCTGATCACTGAAAACATCAACGTCGATCAACTGGGTGCGGTGGTGGAATTCGGACTGACGCGCTATCCGACACCGCGGGTGCAGATTGTCTTCGAGCCCTGAAAGCGAGCGATGAGACCTCTTTCGATTACCGGCGGCCGCGTGCTGCTGTCTGCCGATGGGTTGCAACCGGTCCGCGTGGCGCTTGCGGACGGGCAGATCGCGGCGATCGACCGGGCACAGTCTGGCTGGCATTTTGACGCGACCGGGTTGCTGGTCCTGCCGGGCATCGTCGATATCCACGGCGACGCGTTCGAGCGTCAGTTCCAGCCGCGGCCGGGCGTGGACTTCCCTGCCGAACTCGCGCTCCTGGATACCGAGTCGCAGCTTCTGGCGAACGGCATTACCACCGCCTATCACGGCGTGACTCTGTCCTGGGAACCGGGACTGCGCAGCCTGGGCGCGTGGCGAGCACTGCTGGATGCGCTTGCCGCGCGGCGATGGACCTGCGACATGCGTGTCCACCTGCGTTGGGAAGCATATAATCTCGATGCGCTGGAGACTGCACTGGCGGACATCGCCGCCGGCCGGGTGCATCTGGTCGCATTCAACGACCATACGCCGTCCATCCTGCGCAAGATCGAAGACCCGGTGACCGGTGCCAAATATAGTGACCGCGCCGGCATGTCGCTTGCCCAATTCCGCACACTCGCCTCCGATATTGCGGCGCGCGCCGCGGAGGTTGCCGATGGGTTGGACCGTATTGGCGCAGCGGCACGTACCGCCGGCATCCCACTCGCCAGTCATGACGATGACACCCTGGCGGTTCGGGCAGCCTTTCGCGCCAGGGGCGGACGCATCTGTGAATTTCCGATGACCGAAGAGGTCGCGCGGGCCGCGCATGCGGCCGGCGATTTCGTGGTGATGGGCAGCCCCAACGTGGTGCGGGGGAAATCACATATCGGCTGGGCATCCGCGGCCCGCACGGCGGAGGATGGCATCTGCACAGTGCTATCGTCCGATTATTATTATCCAGCGATGCTGCGTGCGGCAGTGACCCTGGCCGGGCGAGGCGTGTTGGACATTGCGAGGGCCTGGGCGCTGGTCTCGGCAAATCCGGCACGAGCGGCGGGGCTACCCGATCGTGGATCAATCGCGGAGGGCAAGCGGGCCGATCTGGTGATCGTCGATGCCGCCACGTCCCGGGCGGTGGCCACGATCGTCGCCGGGCAGATTGCACATCTCACGGCCGACGCATCGGCCCGTCTGACGGTCGAGTGATTACGCGGCCGTTTTCGCTGACCCGGCGAGGCCGCCGAACAGGTCGAGCATCCGTTCACGCCAGGCGGCGATCGGATCGTCATCGGCCAGCAGCTCGAACCGGCTGACACAGCGGGCCCATTGCAGGTTGCCGAAGATGATGTAGTCCCCGTAGCTCGGCCCATCCTCTCCGCCGATCCAATCCTGCGCCTTCAGAGCGTTGCGCACCGGTTCCAGCAGGGTACGAAAGGCGGGCAGCCGTTCGTCCCGGTCCGCCTGCACCTGCTCCAGCTTCGTGCCGAACCGTTCCTCCCGCGATTTGCGAAAGTAGGCGCGATCCTTGGGATCCAGCACATCCAGCACGTCTCGGACGATCATCCGCGCGATGGGCGGCATCATCACCCCATCCGACCAGGCGTTGATGAATCGGGCGTGGGCGTGGCCGATTTCGCAACCGAACAGGCTAGGGCGGTCGTCGTAACGTTCTTCCAGATAGGTGGCGATCTCCCAACTGTCTGCGATCACCTTGTTGCCGTCCTTGATGACGGGCACCCGGCCCTGACCGGAAAAGGCCAACGCCGGCTTGTCACTGAAACGCCATGGGACGGTACGCGCCGGCACGTCCTTGTGCGCCAGCGCCATCCGTATTCGCCAGCAGTAGGGACTGAAGCGCAGCGCCGGATCCGCCCCGGCAAGGTCGTGCATCACGATTGCCATAACGCAATATCACTTTGTTTTCACGGTGAACGCAAGTGTAACCTGCCAGACGCCGCCAAACCGTGCAGATGGCCGGGCGGAAGCGGAACAAGCTGGTCGCGACGGAAGGCCAGTCGATCATGGCGGGCCTTGGCCTGGACCAGCCCGGGCATGATGAAAAGCTCCGTCGTGCATGGCGAAAACGACGCCGTGCGTGACGACCAAGCCGATCGGCATGTATGCTCGTCCAGTGCTCCGCGAGCGATCGATGCGCCTTCCCGCTGCCCTGCTGCCGCTGCGTCACACGGTTTATCGCCGGCTCTGGTTCGCCTATGTGGTAACCTCGCTCGGCACCTGGCTGCAGAACACGGGCGCCGCGTGGTTGATGACGTCGCTCGACCCGTCGCCGCTGCTGGTGGCAATGGTCCAGGCGGCCACCATCCTGCCGGCGTTCCTGCTTGCCCTCCCGGGCGGGGCACTTGCTGACATTGTCGATCGCCGCCGCTTCCTGATCGGCACACAGGGCTGGACGATGCTGGCCGCCGCGCTACTGGCGGGACTGACGTTGGCGCATCAGACCGGCGCGTGGGGATTGCTCGCCTTCACCTTCGCGATCGGCATCGGTTCGGCGCTGACCGCTCCGGCCTGGAGCGCGATCGTGCCGGAACTGGTACCGCGCGGCGACCTTGTGCCGGCCATCGCGCTGAACGGCATCGGCTTCAATCTGGCGCGCGCGCTCGGGCCAGCGCTGGCTGGCTTTCTGCTGCTGCTGGGGGGTGCCGGATTCGCCTTCGCCCTGTATGCGGGCTCGATCTGTGCGGTGATCTGGGCGCTGGCGATCTGGCGCAAGCGCCGACGCGACCAGCGCAGTGCCCTGCCACGCGAACACCTGCTGTCTGCCATCCGCGCCGGGCTGCGCTTTGTCCGCAACACCCCCGCCATGCGCGCAGCGATGGTGCGATCCTTTGCGTACTCGCTACCCGCCGCCGCGCCCTGGGCGCTGCTGCCGCTGGTCGTGCGCGAGCAGCTCGGCCTCGGGGCCGGCATGTACGGTTTCATTCTTGGTCTGATGGGCGTCGGGGGCGTGACCTCGGGGATGCTGCTGCCGGCGGTCACCGCGCGGCTGAACCGGAGCTGGACGGTGCTGGTTGCTACACTGGCATCCTGCGCCGGGATCGCATTGCTCGGGATTGCTCGGCATTGGGTGGTCGCCGCGGCCGGCATGGCGCTGTTCGGCACCGGCTGGGTGGCGGCGTTTTCGGTGATCCAGGCCGCGGCGCAGCTGGTTGCGCCCCCCTGGGTGCGGGCGCGGTCGCTGGCAATCTATCAGCTCTCTTACAACGGGGCGTTGACCCTGGGTGCGTTCGGCTGGGGCTGGCTCGGCGGCGTCATCGGCCTGTCCTGGACCCTCGTCGCGGCGGGTAGCTCGGGCGCGTTACTCGCGTTCGCGGTACGCGGCTTCGGGCTGGACCAGATGCTGACGCGTCGGGCTGTGTCCGTGCCGCCCGAGGCAGTGCCCGATGCACCGGCCGCTGAATTCGTGCCGATGCTGGCGCACGGGCGGGTGCTGGAGACGCTGCAGTATTGCGTCGATCCGAGCCGGCGGGCCGAGTTCATGGAAGTGATGGCCGAGGTTCGTCTTGTCCGGGGCCGCGCCGGAGCGCGGATCTGGCAGCTTTATGAGGATATCGCGCACCCCGAGGGATGGCTGGAACTCTGGTCGATGGAAAGCTGGACCGACCATCTGCGGGAAGCCACCCGCCTGTCACCCGATGACCGGGCAGTACTGGCGCGGGCCGCTGCATTTCAGCGGGAAGGTCTGCCGCTGCGGCCAAGCCGCTATCTGGGCGTGGACCCGGTGCGGCCACGCATGGCGGCACGTGCTCAATAAGGTGTGATGGCAGCGGTCGTCGCCGGCGTGTGCACCCCATATCGAGCCCGCACCGAGCGAGGGACCAAATATGCGTATGCATGAGACCAAGAACGATCTGAAATCCAACACGAAGAAGGCCTCGATCGACCTGCTGAACGCCCGGTTGGCCGAAGCGATCGATCTCGCGCTGATTACCAAGCAGGCGCACTGGAACCTGAAGGGGCCGCGTTTCATCGCCATACATGAAATGCTGGACCTATTCCGCACGCAGATCGACGGGCACGTCGATACGATCGCGGAGCGCGCGGTCCAGCTCGGCGGCACCGCACTCGGGACCACGCAGGAGGTTGCGAAACGCAGCAAGCTGCCGGCGTATCCGACCGACATTTACGCCATCGATGATCATCTGCAGGCGCTGATCGAGCACTATGCCGCAGTTGCCAATGCAGTCCGCAAGTCGATCAATGAGGCGGATGAGACAGGTGATGCCGATACAGCGGATATTTTCACCGTCGCATCACGCGACCTGGACAAGGCGTTATGGTTCCTGGAAGCCCACGTGCAGGAAAGTCACTGAGGCCAGTCGCGGGGCCGGGATGAGCCCGGCCCCGCGCGCGTATCTGTGACGTCATGCCTGCTCAACGGCCCGGCGATCGCTACCGCCGCTACCGCCGCCGGCTTCCGCCTGTTCGACTGCCTTGCGATCGCTGCCACCGTTGCCGCCACCCGATCCTGCCGTAACGAACTGTCCGTGGTCGGCGGTCGGGTGCTGACCGGCCTGGCCGGCAAACGCCGGGGTTGCTGACAAAGCCAACGCCGCCAGTGCGGCAAAAAGCATGTGCTTCATAGTCGTTCTCCGTAAGTACCCGCCATCGGCGGGCCATTCGTGTTAATGTCGGGTGCCACCTGGGCCGTCCGACGCCGGCGCAGATGGAACGTGTGGGCGGTTTCGGTAGTGGGTTGCTGGGTAAATCCACCTATGCAGAAAACGATTGGATCGACGGGGTTGACGTCGGAGCAGCATCCCCGCGAAGGCATCTCTGATGCATCAGGGTAGGGCGGAAAGGCGCAGCGCTCTTCCGCCTCGATTCGCTATACTGGCGCTGGGCGTTCGTTGGCGGAATGCGCTGCGCTCTTCCGCCCTACGCAACACCGGACGGCGGATGCGCTTCGAAATCGTCCAGCAGGCGGAAGATGCGCGTAATTGCGCTATCGCGGTCGTACATGTTGTAAAGTGATCCGGCGAGCCGAACCGGATCGCCGGAATAGTATCTTTCATAAAGCTGCTGGCGACCGGAAAACGAAGAAACCGCCGCGTCGAACGCCAAGCGGAACAGCTTGATGCGCGACTTCGAATCGGCATTTGCTGCCTGGAAATAGCTCTCCACATCGGGCCACACGGCGCTGCGCGTTTCGGCGTAGGAGGGTACCGCCACCAGCCCTCCGGCGCCCAGCGTCTGCACGATTTCGCACATGCGCAGGAACATCTTTGCAAACATCATGCGCACCGTCCATAACGGCATCGCCGCCGGCGTGAACACTCCTTCGAGGTTCGGCGCTGCATCGGCTTCCGATGCACGCAGACAAGCGCGGCAGAATTCAGTGAACTGGATCAGCTCTGCCAGCATGCCCTGCACATGCAGGTGCTGGTCGATATTGGTGGATTTCGCGATGGCAAATGCCAACCCCATCATGAATTCGGATTTGGCCAGATTCTTGGTGCTGAACTGGTGCATCACCTGCGGCATCGCACCGGTGCGGTCATACAGCCCGTTGCACATGTTAGCATCGCGGTGAATGAACACGCGTTCCCACGGCACCAGCACGTCGTCGAACACCGCCATCGCGTCGGCCTCATCGAACCGCAGCGACAGGGGAAAATCCATCGGCGACGCAGCTTCCAGATGCGTCACCGAGGGCCGGTGGATGAAACGCAGGCCGGGGCTGGCGACCGGGATGCTGAACCCGAACGCGTAGGGCGCCGCTTCCGGGCTGTTCGCCAGATAGGTGGACGGCATCACCATGATCTCATTCGAGAAAGCCGCCAATGTCGAAACCATCCGGGCGCCGTGGATCACGATGCCCGCATCGGTTTCGCGCACGATCTTGGCGGCCAGGTCCTTTGACTGCTGCTCGACCGGGCGCGATCGATCGACCTGCGGATTGAGCAGTGTGTGGGTCATTGTCAGATCGTGTTCACGCACATGCAGGTAGTAGTTACGGACGTTATCGGCAAACCGAGGTTCCTTCTCGCCGAACGCGCGATGCGCTGACGCGAAGCCGGTCAGCATGATGTTCATGTAGTCCGGGCTGCGGCCGAGCATTCCGCATGTCGCGTCCGCCCACAGCTTTCCCATCTCTCGCCGGCGAATCAGGTCATCTGCCGAGGCCGCCTGGATGAACGACAGTCCGACCGGCTCGCCGCTGCTGGGCGATGCATAGCTCATTCGGTCGCGCAGCACCGGTTCGTGTTGCATGTCGTACAGCGCTGCCACGCTTTGCGCGGCGCTGGCGAACCGGCGATCGGCGGTGACGTCGCGCACGCGTTCGCCATCGATCCAGATCTCCCGATCGTCGCGCAGCGATGCAAGGTACGCGGCGCCGGTACGAATGCCCATGATTGCCTCTCAGCTTTCCAGTGCCAGCAGCCCGTAGCCGGTGATCAGCGGCGCATGATAGTTGCGATGCACACGCTTTACTTTGCCGCCGAGGGCGGCGCGCATGGCCAGCCAGAGGATCATCTCCACCGATTCGGCTCCGCCCCGGAGCATGTACTCGTGATGCGACAATGCGGCCAGCGATTCAGGATCGCTCTCCAGCAGATCGAGAAACCCGTTGTCCCAGGCCGGATCAACCAGCCCGAAACGTTCGCCGTGCAACTGGTGCGACAGGCCGCCGGTGCCGATCACCACCACACGATGATCTTGCGGAAGGGTTTCCACCGCGCGCCGGATCGCCTGACCAAGCCTGAACAGCCGGCGCGCGGTCGGGAGCGGATGTTGGATCACGTTGACCGCGATCGGCACCACCGGCGCTGGCCACCGCGCGTCGGTCAGCATCGGCAGCACCGAATAGATACCGTGATCGATCGCCATGTCCTGACAGATGGTCGGATCGAATTCGTCTTCGATCAGCGATCGAGCCAGGTGCCAGCCAAAGGCGGAATCACCGGGCAGGTCCGGCAGGTCGCGCCGGCCCCAGCCCTCATCGGCTTGGGGAAAACTGTCGGCGACACCGAGTGCGAATGTGGGGTAAGCGTCGAAAAAGAACCGGCTCATATGGTCGTTGTAGATGATAACCATCAAATCCGGTCGCTGCGCATCGAGCCAGCGTTTCACTGGCACATAGCCGTCGAACAGCGGCGCCCATAACGGCACCGCCTGCTGCCCCTTGTCCCAGGCCTGCGCGATGGACGGTGCATGCGAACTGCCGATCCCGCCGATGATATGTGCCATGGTCAATGCCCCCGCAGGCCGGGTCGGGTGGCCATGAACTGCTCCACAGTTTGGCCGCGCATCTGTGCGCCGACTTGCAGCAGGTTCTGGCCGAGGACGCCGGCAATCTTGATCATCAGATAGATGCTGCCGCCGGCCTCGATCGTTGCCGGCCAGTCGCGGCGCTTCACCATGTCGATTTCCGTCTCGGTCAGGCCCATGCCGTGCATGTAGCCGGTCTCATGTGCTTTGAACTGCTCTCGATTGGCCGGATCGGTCAGTGACATTGCCATGAGATTCAGCCTGTAGCCGCGCTGGGATCGTTCGCCGGTAAATACAGTGGTGCCGAGAATATCTGACATGCAAAGCAGATTAGAGGTTTTTCAGGCGTATTGGAACCGCCGCCCTTTTTGTCTTGAAGCGCGGCGTGCTGGCTCTATCTTGCATCCAACAACCCGATCCGGGCCCCGCTGGCGAGGACGCTAGGACAGCCAACCTCGCGATGTCGGATCACTGCGCGTGATGCGGTGATCGCCGGTGGACCGTCCCCAACCCGTTCCCCCGTTACGTGCGGCCACCCGCTCAACAACGGAGGTTGACTTTGTACGCCCCCAAATCCGGTGCTGCAACGCAGGTCCATGTCATGATCGCGCCACCGAGCCGCGCCGCGACTCTGGCCATCATCAGTTGCGGCGCTCATATGGCTTGTGCCGACGGCCAGCCGCAGCCAGCCGAACGCTCGGCACTGCTCGCGTTTTTGCGCCGGCATGATCTTCTGGCACTGTACGGGCGCCGCACCATCATGGGCCTTTACGACCGCATCGCCGGATCATCGCGCCGCGCCGTCCTGTGCTGGCGGGACGCGTTGGACGAGCTTGATCCGCTGATCGGCACGCATTCCGCCACGCTCGCTGCCACGGCCGCCGCGCATGTCGCGCTGGCCGATGGCATCACCTTGCCACAGGAACTGGCATTGCTGCGGGCGATCCGCGACCGCCTTCGCATCGGATCCTCGCCGGCGGTGCCGTCGTGATGGCGCACAGATGGTACTGCCGGTCTGACCTGAACTGACCCAATGAGCTGGCTGCTGGATCCGCAAATATGGGCGAGCTTTTTTGCACTGCTTGCGCTCGAGATCGTTCTCGGGATCGACAATCTCGTGTTCGTAGCGATCTCGGCGGACCGATTGCCGCCGGGGCGGCGTGCAGCGGCCCGACGAATCGGGCTGACCCTTGCGCTGCTTATGCGTATCGGGCTGCTGCTGGCCATCTCCTGGCTGGCCCACCTCACCGCGCCGGTCTTTTCGATTGCCGAGCATACCATCTCCTGGCGCGATATGATCCTGATCGCCGGCGGCGCATTCCTGATCTACAAAGGCACCAGCGAGATCCACAAACGGGTGGAGGGCTCTGATGATGCCGCTGCCCGAACCGAGGCTGCCGCAAGCTTCAATGGCACGATTGCCCTGATCGTGGCGCTCGACATCGTATTTTCACTCGACAGCGTCATCACCGCGATCGGCATCGCCGAGCATGTCTGGGTCATGATTGCTGCGATCGTCGGCGCAATGTTGCTGATGATCGCTGCTTCCGCACCACTTGCCGATTTCGTTGGCCGACATCCGACGCTGAAGATGCTGGCGCTTTCATTCCTGCTGTTGATCGGCATGACACTGGTGGCAGATGGCGCCGGGTTCCATGTGCCGCGTGGATACATCTATGCCGCGATGGGATTCTCCTGCCTCGTCGAAGCGTTGAATCTGCTGAGCGCCCGGCGTCGGCGGCGCGGTCAGACCCGCGAAAGCGCATAGACTTCACCATCGCGGCAGCAGCGCCTTCGGTGTGGAGCTTTGGCGCGCAATCACGCGGTAAATCCGATACCGCTCCACCACCTCGGTATCGCGGGTGCGCACAGCCGGTCCAATTTCCTGGACCTCGGCCCATGCGCCGCGATCCATGTCTCCACCGCGCCGCGCGCTGCGCACCAAAATGCCGGGTGGCCCGGTGAGCGCCGGTCGGGGCAGATCGAGTCGGGGCAAATCGAACAGCGCCCAGCGCGGTTCCACGCCGATGACCGGCACATCCGGTGGCAATAGCCATGCCAATTCGGCGGCCTCACCATACTCGTCTGATGCTACGAATGCGGCGCCGGTTTGTATCCGCGCGGCTTCCACCTGTGCCGCCAGCCCCGCCCAGCCGGCAAGCCGAAACGCTGTGGGATCGATACGCACCGGCAGCGGGATCGGCGCGGCCACGGCCTGCACATAGGCAATGATAACGATCACCAATCCCAAGGCCACCGCGGGTGCTCGCAGCCTGACGCAAAGCCACCCGTCCAATCCGGCAGCGGCGATCGCCGCGGCCGGATAGATGATCGCCGGCCAGTTTCCCTGCACACGGTCGCCCAACGCATGCTGAACGAATATCACGATCGGCGGCACAGTCAGTGCTGCGAGCAGCGTCCAAACCGGGTCGCCCCGGCGCCACGCCATCCGCACCGCCAGCGCGATCCCGGCAACGCACAACAGAAACACCAGCGGCGTTGCCAACCCGACCTGCCCGCCAATCAATTCACCCAGGAAGCGCGCCGCCTGCTCCCGTTGCCAGTCGGCCACGCGCCCACCCTGTTTGACGAAGCTCGCCCACCCATGTGCGCGGTTCCACTCGATCACCGGCGCGAATGCCACGGCCCCGAACAGCGCCCCCCACCATGGTGCAGGTTGCAGCAGCCGGCGCCGCAACGACGGCGTCATGATCAGCCACAGCGCGATCCCCAGCACCAGCAGCGCCGCCGTGTATTTGCTCGTCAAGGCAAGCCCGGCGAACACCCCGGCGGCGACCAGCCATGCTCCATTGCCGTCGCGCACGAACATCGCGCAGGCCCACAGCGCGCATGTCCAGAAGAACAGCAGCGGCGTGTCCGGGGTCATGATCACCGCGCCCACGCCGAATAGCAGCGTGGCATTCAGCAACGCCGCCGCGACCAGTCCGGCATGGCGGCCGGGCAACAGCGCCTCTCCGGCGCGCCACAACAGGACCGAGCCGAGTGCTGCCGATAGTGGCCCCAGCAGCCGCACCCCCAGCGCGGTGTGCCCGGCAATCAGGGTCCCGACCTGCACCCACACCGCCACCATGGGGGGCGCGTCGAGATAGCCTGGCTGCAGATGACGCGACCACACCCAGTAATACGCTTCGTCCGGCGCCAGCGGGATTACCGCCGCCATCACCAGCCGAAGCAGCGTCAGCGCTGTCAGCGCCGATAGGCCAAGCGTCAGCGGGCGCGCCAAACCAGCGTCGCCGAGACGGCGTAATTCCACACCACTCCGATCACCGCTCCGGTGGCGCCGGCCAGCGTCCAGGCCGTGTGCTCGGAATAGAGCGCGCGGGCGATGCCGATATTGGCGGCCGCGCCCAGGCCGCACACGAGAATGAACAGTAACAGCCCGCGCCACAGTGCAGGACCGCGCAGGCGCTGATCACGATAGGTGATCTGGTTGTTGAGTTCGAAATTGAAGATCATCGCCACGACCGTCGCCACCGCCTGCGCGGCGCCGAACGGCACCAACGCAACCTTCACCGCCAAAGCGAGCACTGCGAGGTGCACCAGCACGCCCAGCGCGCCCACCGCGGCAAAACCGATGAAGCGCAGCGGCAGCAGCCCGTGCAGCAGCTTGTCCAGCAGCAACTCGCCGAACTGCGCGAGAACCAGGATATCGAGCTTGCTTTCCCCCGCCGCGCGTTCGCGAAAACGGCTGGCGATTTCGACCACCCGCAACCGCGGCTTCGCAGTCAGTACGATATCCAGCAGAATCTTGAATCCCTGGCCGGTCAGCCGTGGCGCCAGATGCTCGAATGTGGCGGTCGGCAGCATGAAAAATCCACTCATCGGGTCCGACAACCGCACCGGCAGCAAACGTGTGGCCAGCCGGATGCCGCCGTCCGACAGCAGGTGGCGCCAGCGCGAACCCAGTCCGGCCGCATCGCCGCCCGCAACGTGGCGACTCGCCACCGCCAGTTCGGCGCCGTTCCGCAGCGCCGCGAGCATCGCCGGAAGCCGGGTCTCGTCATGCTGCAGGTCGCCGTCCATGACCGCCATGAAGCGGGCGGAGCAGGCGAGCCCGCCCTCGATCACCGCCGATGCCAGGCCACGCCGGCCGATCCGTCGCATG
>DATIMO010000385.1:0-3299 GCA_035475215.1 Acetobacteraceae bacterium
GTATTGTACCGCTCACGGTCGCCACTGCCATAGCTGGGATACGTATCGGTATGCGCGTCGATGTGCAGCAGCACCAAGTCGGTGTGGCGGCGATGCAGCGCTCTCATATGCGGAAGACTGATGGCGCCATCGCCGCCGAGCGCGATCGGTATCGCGTCGGCTTCGACGATATGTCCGATGGCAGCTTCGATCCGTTCGTATGACTCCAGCACTGCTCCCGGCGTAACCGCAGCGTCCCCGCAATCCACCAGCCCGAGTGCGCCCAGCGGATCGAAGTCGTCGTGCGGCGGCTCGTAGCGGCGCACCAGGGCCGATTGCTCACGGATCGCCATCGGCCCGAGCCGCGATCCGATCCGCACCGGATGAGTGCCGCAGTCAAACGGCACGCCAATGATGGCGGCGCGACTTAGCGACAGATCGCGCGAGAACGGCACGCCCATGAAGGACGGTGGTTTCCCGAACGCATCACTGTTCTCGGGCATGCATTCTCCTTTCGGATGATTCCAGTAACCTGCCGCGGATGCGCCGGATCGATGCCATGGCAATCCGCATCGGGGCAGTGATCCGGAATGATGTACTGCTGCGTAACACCCGGATTTCTGCCTCGGCGTCGGATCGACCTGCCTGCGCCTGCTCGGCGTCTTGGGCTGCCGCCGCAAGCGCGCGGTTCAGTTCGGCGATTTCCGCCTCGCACGCGCTCAGGGCGGAGTGCAAACGGCGCAGTTCAGGCGCTTCCTGCGATACCGGATCGACACCCGGCGGCCGGCCCGCATCATCGGATGACAGGCGCAACACGTTGCGATCCAGCCGAAGTTCGGTGTCGGGATCTTCGATCCTCCACTGCCGCAGCGCGGAGGCCATGGCGCGAAGCGGGTCGACAGGTGCTCCGGCCACAAGCACCAGTGGCGGCACCGCGGCCACATCGAGCGGGCGGATCGCGAAGCCTGCCCGATCCAGCGCCGCCTGGTCCATCGGCTGGATCGGCCGATCAGGATGGCCATAGTCGGCGGCACAACCGATCAGGTCCGCATCGCCGATGCCGCCGTCGGACATGCGCTCGATCACCTGGCGCCAATGGACATTCTCGCCGTTAGGGCGGTTGGCACGGGCCAGTTCGGCGAGCCAGTTGAGCACGACCTTGCGTTCCATCTGCGCACGGGAACGCAACGGCACATGCAGCAGGTCGCCAAGCGGTCGATAGGTCGGAATTCGATCGGGCAGCGGCTCGATCGCGTGATATCCCATCGTCGGACCCAGCGCCGCCCCACAGGCATTCCAAAGCCCGCGCGGAATCACGATCTTCGAAAACATCGACCGTACCGGCGAAATGCGGATCAGGTCCCCGATAGCCAAGCGGTCGCGTCCGAGATCGGCCGGCAGGCAGTTGCGCCAGAAAAACTGACCTACCTGCTCGGCATTTTTGAGCGTATCGAACAGGTGTTCGAACCTGGTTCGGTCGGGGACATCGATGAATTCGTCAGCATCCAGCAGGCAAACGAAATCCGCATCGGTGTGCTGGAACAATTGCCGCAAGCCGATTGCCGCGGCCTGTTTCTGATGATGCCCCTCGTATTCGGCGCGCCAGCATCGCCAGCCCGGTCGTTCATTGCAGGCCGCGCGCAACATGTCGCCGGATCCGTCCAGCGAGCGGTGGTCAACCAGGATCGCGTAATCGAACAGCGACAGGACGTGACGGAGAAAGGCTCCGAGTATGTCGGCCTCGTTGCGAACCACCGAAAAGACCGCGAGCCGCATCAGGTCGTGCCGGCGTTCAGCGCTGCGGCTGGTTGCCTCATCCGCCCTTCACGCCCCCCGCGGTCAGACCGGCGACGATTTCCTTCTGCATCAGCGGGGTCAGCAGCAGAACGGGCGCAGTCACCACCAGCGCGGCGGCCGCCAGCGGCCCCCAGCTCACCTGCTCGAAGGTCAGCATATTGTACACCGCGATCGGCAACGTGCGGGTTTCCCGTCCGGCGAGGATCACGCCGAATAGGAAGTTGTTCCAACTGAAGATGAAGGACAGGATGGTCGCGACGGTGACGCCGGGTCGCGCCAGCGGCAGCGCAACGTAACGGAAAGCCTGCCAGATGGTTGCGCCATCGACCAGCGCGGCTTCCTCTATTTCGCCGGGCAGGCCCTCAAAGAAGCCGATCATCACCCAGACCACGATTGGCACGGTCAGCACCAGATGAGTAATCACCAGCGGCGTCAGTGTACCGATCATGCCCATCCACTGGAACAGCAGGAACAGCGGGATCAGGTAGGACAATCCCGGGGTGATCCGGGCCACCAGGATCAGCATGGCGGCGCGCATGGCGCGGGCCTTGGCGATGCCGTATCCCGCCGGAACCCCGACCAGCAGCGCCAGCCCGGTCGCGCCAAATGATACGATGATCGAGTTCTTGGTGTAGTTCAGGAAGTCGTTCTCGGCAAACACCTTGATGAAGTTCGCCAGGGTCGGCGGGTGCGGGATGAACATCGGCGGAAATGCCATGTTGTCCACTTCGTTTTTCAGCGACAGCGACAGCATCCACAGGAACACGAACGCCGCTGGGGACACCAGCGCGATCACCGACGCGTAGAGGGCAATACGGCCGCCGATATGGCGCAGGCGGAATTTGCGCCTGCGCTTATGGCGAGGTTGCGCGCCCCCACCCCTGCCCTCCCCCGCAAGGGCGAAGGGCGAACGTGCCGTTATTGCCATTTTGCGCGTTGCCGGACACCGAGCAGCACCAGGCTGATGCCCACGATCAGCACGAAAAACACCAGCGTGACCGCACCGGCATAGCCGAGGTGATAGTATGCGAAGGCAGTCTGATACAGGAAAATGTTGATCGTCTCGCTTGCGGTCCCCGGGCCACCGAGCGTGATCACATAGATCACGTCGAATGCCTTCAGCGCATCGATGGTGCGGATGACTGCGGCCACCACGATGAATGGCCATATCAGCGGCAGGGTGATGTGACGGAAGCTCTGCCAGGCGTTGGCGCCGTCCAGGACTGCGGCCTCGTACGGGTCGGTCGGCAGGCTGGCGAGCCCGCCGAGCACGATCAGCATCACCAGCGGCGTCCATTGCCAAGTTTCCACCATGGCCAAAGTCGGGATCACGGTGTTCGGGCTATAGGTCCAGGTGGACGGCGGCAGTCCGACGGAGGTCAACAGGTAGTTCAGCACGCCGAGTTGCGGGTGGAACATCATCGACCAGACCAGCGCGATGGCGACGGGGGTGGCCATCATCGGCAGGACGAAGATGGTGCGGGCGATGCCGCGGAAGGCGAAGCGCCTGTGGAAACAGACCG
>DATIMO010000386.1:0-8588 GCA_035475215.1 Acetobacteraceae bacterium
CACCGGCGGTGCCAAGGGCATCGGGCTGGCGATCGCGCATCACCTGGCCGCTGACGGCGCCTGTATTGCCCTGCTCGGCCGGGACGACCCGGCAGCACTGCAATGTGCGGCGGCCGGGCTCGGCGCCGAACACACGGTTGCCGACGTAACCGATCCCGCAGCGCTCCAAGCGGCGATCGCGCACTTTTCCCCCTGTGATATCCTGGTGAACAATGCCGGCACCGCCGTGTCCCGCCCGTTCCTGAAGCACACGGCGGTCACCGCCTGTCAGGCGGTCCTGCCCGGCATGCGGCAGCGCGGATCGGGGCGGATCGTCAACATCGCCAGCACAGCCGGCCTGAAAGGCTACCATCGATTGTGTGACCGTATCGCCAGGCCCGACGGATGACGATGCGGCCATCACAGAGTCAATTACGTTTGGTATGAGTCCCGCATCCGCGCACGCTCAATGCGCGTGTCATGCCTTTCTCGCTGCTGACCACGCGCCGATCTGCGCAAAAATCCACGACACACCGATCCCGACAACCGAACCGACCGCCACGGCCGCGACGCGGTCTATCGGTGGCGAAATGGCGGCGAGTCGGTCAGTACCAATGATGATCACGACGCAGATATAGGCGGAGCGAAGGCCGTCATCGAGATTGGCGAGCTGGCAGAACAATCCAACCAGCAGCAGCGCAACGGCGAAGCTCGGGATCGTGGCGCCACCCAGATGCAGCACCAGCAGGGCGACGATCGCGCTGATCACATTGCTGACGACACGAATGGCAGCCACGCGCAACGATGCCCGCGCTTGTGTCTGCATGACCAGCGCCACTGACGTTACAGCCCAACTTTGACCCGTCAGGTTGAGCGTGCGGTACGACAGAAGGATGGCAACCGCCGCCCCGACAAAGATCAGGTTACGCAGGAGCGCGAGGTATTGGCTTTCGCGCCAGCTTGCACCGGTCATCCCAATGGTGATCCGCATGCAGCATGGTTCCTCGCGGGCGGTACAGGTCCCGTGCTGTCTGTGGACCTTCGGATCAGCCTATGACGAGCCGTGCATGGCTTGCAACGTTGGCGAGTGGGCTGGTGCGGTCCGGCGCGCAATTTCCTGCAACCCAACATGCGCCGACCGTACCGCGCCTTCCTGCCACCCGGTGATCCAGGACATGTGCTCCCCGGCGAACAAGAACGGGCCGTCGCCGGCGAGCAGCGTTGGGTAATGCGTGGTCCGCGCCGCTTTGGTCCATTCGGCCCAGGCGGACAGGCTGAACGGAATCTTCTTCCAGGCGACCGCGATCCCCTTGCCGAGCCAGCGCCGATATCCCGGATGCACACGTTCTCCGTCGGCCAATGCATCATCGAGCCGCTGCGCCGGCGACTTTGCGGCGAACGCCTCACCAAGATCCTGCGACCAGATATAGCCACCCAGCAGCACGCCTTTGGACTGGTTGATGCCGGCGGTCGGATACCAGATCTGGGTGATGTTGCGGCTGGTCCAGGAAATGCCGCCATAAATCCGATGATCCAGCTCCCAGAACCGTCGTTCCGCCTGAAACGCAACCTTTCCCGCGGGTACGTAACCCACCGCGGCGATCGCCTGGCTCACTTCGGGCGCGAAGTCGGCGCTGATCTCGCGCAGCACGGTCAGCGGCACCGTCACCACCACGATCGGGGCCTCCGTCGTCCGCCGCGCACCGTGCTTGTCCCGCCAAATGACACGGGCGCCGCCTGGCGTGCGGCGCAGTTCCGTTACCTCTGCGCCCAGCACGATTCGCCGGCGCAGCCTGCGGCCGAACGCCTCGCCGATCCGGCCCATGCCGCCGACCGGTTGCAGCATCGTCGCCGACATGTCGGCGAATTCGCCGAACTGCATCGGTCCCCGCCAGAACTCCGACGCCAGGATTGCCCGCAGATCGAGCGGCGAATTCGGCTTGCCCGATTCCAGGCCGCCACCCGGCGACTCCGCCCAGCCGGCACGATCGGAGCCATGATAGGTCAGGTCCCGATCCAGCGCCCCGAACGCTCGCAGGAATGCGCGCAGCCGCTCCTTGTCCGTGGCCGTAACAGGGCCATCGAGCGCCGCCTGGTTCACCGCCTTGGCCGCCAGCTCCGCGACATAGCCGCGCGTATCGCTCACCACGCGCCGATTCGATTGCGGTGCGCCATCGAATGCCGCGTCGTCTTGCATCAGGGCGCCGCGATTCTCGTTGCACATCACCTCGAGCGCCACGCCCAGCTCGCGGCAATACGACAGTATTCCATCATGATGGTAGGGGATCCGGGCCGGACCGGGATTGAAATAGAGATGCGGCCCCGAGTCCCAGGACACGTGCTGGACGCTGTCGGTTTCCTGCACCGTGTCGCCCGCGCGCAGCGACCAATTGCGGCCGCCGGGTCTTTTCCGGGCCTCCAGGATCAGCGGTGCGTATCCGGCCTTTTCCAGTTCAAGCGCGATAACCATGCCGGCGATTCCGGCACCGATAATGACAATCCTGCGCCCCCGCCCGGGCGGCAGCGCGGGCGCACCGGCATACGCTTCGGGTACCGCCAGCAGCCCCATCGCGGCCATTGTGCGATACGCCGCCGCGGCACCTCCCGCCTCGCCGACCAGATGGATCAGCGCGCGGCGCGACAGGGTCATCGGATCGGTTTCATCAGGGCCGGCGCGCCCGCAGTGCGGCGGCCAGGGTTCCGTCGTCCAGCACATCCAGCGCTCCGCCGATCGGAACCCCGTGCGCAACTTTCGTCACAGTGACCCCTAGCGGCCGTAACCGATCGCTCAGCCAATGCGTCGTGGTTGCGCCATCCACTGTTGCCGGCAACGCAAGAATGACCTCGTTGACTGCGCCGCCCGCCACCCGTGCCATCAGCGATCCGCCATTCAGGTCTTCGGGGCCCGTCCCGCCAAGCGCCGACAAAGTGCCACCCAGAACGTGATAGACACCGCGATGCACAGCCGCCCGCTCCAACGCCCACAGATCCGCCACGCCCTCGATGACGCAGATTACCGAGCGGTCTCGGTCGGGATCGGCACATATCGAGCACGGATCGCGGCTGTCCAAATTGCCACACACCGAGCATGGCTTCACCGCGTCCGCGGCGTCGGTCAGCGCAGCAGCCAACGGCAGCATCCGGGTCTCCGGCTGCTGCAGCATTTTCAGCGCCGCCCGCCGGGCACTGCGCGGCCCGAGCCCAGGCAGTTTCGATAACAGCGAAATCAGTCGTTCGACTTCGGGACCGCCCATCAACGATCACCGACCACTGATCGCTAAAACGGCAGCTTCATCCCAGGCGGCAACGGCATGCCCGCAGTGACTTTCTGCATCTCGGTCGCGGTGGCAGCCTCGACCTTGCGCTTCGCGTCGGTATGCGCGGCAACGATCAGATCCTCCAGCATCTCCGTTTCTGCCGGATCGGACAGCTTGGGATCAATCTTGACGCGCTTCATCTCGCCCTTCCCGTTCAGGGTTACCGTGACCAATCCTGCACCGGAGCTGCCTTCGGCTTCCATGGTCTCCAGCTTGGCCTGCATCTCCTGCATGCGCTCCTGCATCTGCTGCGCCTGCTTCATCAGACCGGAGAGGTTGTTCTTCATTCATCATACTCCGCAAGGGATGTGGCGTCGTCTGCCGGTTCTTCATCCGACAGCGGCTGTTCCGGCCGCGGCGCCGCGTTCGATGCCGGCAGACCGTAGGCATCCGTGCCGGCTTCATGCACCGCCTCGATACGTGCGCCGGGGAACGCCTCGAGGATCGCCCGCACCAGCGGATGGTCGGCGGCAGCCGCCCGGCGCGTCGCGTCCGCGGCAGTGCCCTGTTCGGCCAGGGTCGGCTCGCCACGCTCGGCGGAAAGCGCAATCGTCCAGCGGGTCTCGGTCACCTGCTGGAGCAGCGCCGCAAGTCGCGGTGCGAGGTCGCGCGGCGCCTCCGGCTGCGGTCGCAATTCGATGACCGGCGGGGCGAAGCGCACCAAATGGACGGAGTGGACCAGATGCGCGTGCAGCAGCGCCTCTCGACGTTCCGCCACCAGTGCCGCTACGTCCCGGAAACTCGCCGGTACCGGCTTTCGCGCAGACATTGGCTGAAACACGGCAGGTTCGGCCACAATGCCGCCGCCGGCGATCGCGCGGGCTCCGCCGCCCGACGGGACAGGGGCAATGGGTGCCGTCGCCGCCGAAGCCGGAGCTGAAAGCCGCCGCACCAGGTCGCCCGGCGTTGGCAGGTCCGTCGCGTAGCACAGCCGGATCAGCACCATTTCGGCGGCAGCCCTGCGGTCCGGCGCGGTCTCTGTCTCACCCAGCCCCTTCAGCAGCATTTGCCAGATACGCGCCAGTGCCGGAACCGAGATCCCGTTGGCCAGACTGACGCCACGGGTCCGCTCAGCCTCCGGTAACTCGGGGCTGTCCCGCAATTCCGGGACGGTTTTCAGCCGAGCCAGCGTGTGTACCAGCTCCAGCAGGTCGGCCAACATGGTGCCCATATCGGCGCCGTGTTCGTGCGCCCGTTCGGTGATCGCCAGGGCAGCCGCGGGGTTGCCGGACACCACCGCGTCCAGCAACTCGAACACCGCATCGCGGTCGGCCAGGCCGAGCATGTCGGTCACCTGCGCTGCGGTGATGGTGCCGCCTGCAACCTGGTCGCGTTGGGAGATTGCCTGATCCAGCAGCGACAATCCGTCGCGCACCGAGCCGTCTGCCGCGCGCGCGATCAAATCGAGCGCCGCGGGGTCCACCTGCACGCCTTCCGCTGCCGCGATGCGGGAGAAGTGGGCCGCCAACTCGGTCAGGCGCACTCGGCGCAGGTCGAAGCGCTGACAGCGCGACAGCACGGTGATCGGCACCTTGCGCAGCTCAGTGGTCGCGAACACGAATTTCACGTGCGGCGGCGGTTCTTCCAGTGTCTTCAGCAACGCATTGAAGGCGTTGCGCGATAGCATGTGCACTTCGTCGATCACGAACACCTTGGTGCGCGCCTGCATCGGGCGAAACCGTGTCGCTTCGATGATTTCGCGCACGTCGTCCACCCCGGTGCGGGAGGCAGCGTCCATCTCCACCACGTCGGGGTGCCGATCGGCCAGGATGGCGACGCAGTTGGGGCAGACGCCGCAGGGATCCGCGGTCGGGCCGCCATTGCCGTCCGGTCCGGTGCAGTTCAGGGCGCGGGCGATGATCCGTGCCGTGGTGGTCTTGCCGACACCGCGAACGCCGGTGAGCATGAAGGCATGCGCCACCCGTCCGGCGGCGAAGGCGTTTCGCAGGGTGCGAACCATCGCGTCCTGGCCGATGAGGTCCGCGAAACTGGTCGGCCGGTATCGGCGGGCGAGCACGCGATAAGCCGGGGCAGCGGCCGGCGCGGCAGTAGCGGGGTCGTCACCGAACAAGCCGGGGCCGGTCGGCGCCTCCTGCGCCGGGGGATCGTCCTGAAACAGGCCGGACATGCGGGGCTCCAGCCGCCGCGGCGGCCACCTGCGTGGGATTTCAAGTGGGAGGCCGGACAACGACCCGAGCGGAAACTCGTTGCGGCTGCTTCCTTCCGGACCTGACCGGGTTGGCGAGGCGCCCGTCCGCCGCCGACCTCCCGGCGCTAGATATCACGAGTTTCGCGGTTGCGCGCAAGGGTGGCCGGCAGCCCGGGACCACAGGATTGAGAACATCGGGAGACGCGTCGGTTTTCCGCCTCACCAGGTTGTCGGGCGGTCGTATGCATGGCACGGTCGCAAGCTGCAATGCATCATGCGTTCGTGAACAGTGACCCTCATCATCGCCAGCCGCCCCAATGTCTATTCCTCCAGCCCGCTCGACCGGATTGGTGAGCGGCGGGACGACCAGGCCTGGATCTCGGCCCAGTTCGAAAACCCCGATACGGCGTTCGTGCCGGTCTGGCGCAGCCGGAACCTCGTCGCCGGTACCGGTGAAGGCCAACCGGAGGCCGTGTATATCTCGGGTGCCGCCGCCGCCGCATTGCGCATGGGCGGCGGGCCATGGGCGCTGCTCGGCGTGCTCGATGGGCGGGCGGTGTTTGCGATCGACATCAGCAGTGCGGAGGACCCGGTGCCGCTGCTGCCCTCGGACCTCGGCCAGTTCGTCGATCTTCGCTCGATTGGTTGGGGCGTCCCGAGGCCAGAAGCCGCGGTGCTCGCCCATGCTCGCGGCCTGATGCACTGGCGCAGTCGTCACCGCTTCTGTGGCGTGTGCGGCGGCCCCTGCGAGCCTCGCAGCGCCGGGCACGTGATGTTTTGCACCGCGTGCAAGATCGAGCATTTCCCGCGCACCGATCCCGCCGTGATCATGCTGGTCACCCGTACTGACCGGGCGTTGCTCGGCCATTCCCGGCGCTTCCCGCGCGCCAACATGTATTCGACTCTCGCCGGCTTCGTCGAACCAGGCGAAAGCCTGGAAGAAGCGGTCCGGCGAGAAGTGCGCGAGGAATCCGCGATCCAGGTCGGCGACGTCTGGTACCATTCCAGCCAGCCCTGGCCGTTTCCCGGTAACGTCATGCTCGGCTTCTACGCCGAGGGGCTGACCGAGGAGATCGCCGTGGACAACACCGAATTGATCGACGTCCGCTGGTTCAGCCGTGACCAGATTCGCGATCCCGAGGCGCATGGTTTCATGCTGCCGCGTCCAGACAGCATTGCGCGCCGTCTGATCGAAGATTGGTTGGCTGCCCAATGACCCAGCACGCCAGCTTGGCCGTGTTTGCCGGCCTGATGTTGCTCGGCGCGTGCGCATCGCGGTCGCCGGAAACCACCGCCCAGGCGGCGTGTCGCCGCGAGGCATACGCCGATCCCCAAGTGAAGACGCTCATCGCCAACTCCAACCCGGCTGTCACGAACAACATATTCGACAAGAGCCTGACCACGCCGCAGGAGGATGCGCAGGCCGCGGTCCGTCAGGCGACACTCGACTGCATGCGCCGCCGTGGGCTGGCGACTCCGGGTGGCGTGGAACCGGTGAAGCGGTATCCGTTCAGCCCGCTCGCGTTCTGACGTTGGGGTTCTTCTGGCCGCTGGCCGGACAGCGGCCGCCGGGCGGATCAACCCCTGTCGCAGACCCGGCCACGACGACTATAGTAACCGCCATCAATGGGAGCGATGCCATGCCGACCAACCAGACGCAGCACCCGGAAACGCTCGCCCTGCATGCCGGCTGGCGGCGCGACGAGGCGACCACGGCGGTCGCCGTGCCGATCTATCAAACCACTTCCTACCAGTTCAACAGCGCCGAACATGCCGCGAACCTGTTCGCGCTCAAGGAACTGGGGAACGTCTATACGCGCATCATGAACCCGACCTGCGACGCGTTCGAAAAGCGCATCGCGGCGGTGGAAGGCGGCGTGGCGGCGCTGGCACTGGCGTCCGGTCAGGCCGCCTCGGCGTTCTCGGTGATGAACCTCGCCCGTACCGGCGACAATATCGTATCGTCCACCGACATGTATGGCGGCACCTGGAATCTGTTTGCCAACACGCTGAAGGACCAGGGCGTCGAAGCCCGTTTCGTCGATCCGTCAAACCCCGAGGCGTTCGCGCGTGCCACCGATGATCGCACGCGGGCCTATTACGCGGAAACGCTGCCGAACCCCAAGCTGATCCCGTTCCCGATCGCGGAGGTGGCAGCGATCGGCCGCAAATTCGGCATCCCGCTGATCATGGACAATACCGCGGCACCGACCCTGGTGCGTCCGTTCGACCATGGCGCGGCCGTGGTGATGCACTCGGCCACAAAATACATCGGTGGGCATGGCACCTCGATCGGTGGCGTGGTGATCGACGGCGGAAATTTCGATTGGGAAGGCCATTCAGAGCGGCAGCCCGCGCTGAACACGCCGGACCCGAGCTATCATGGCGCGGTCTGGAGCCAGGCTGCCAAGCCGCTGGGGCCGATCGCCTACATCCTGAAAATGCGCGTGACCCTGTTGCGCGATCTCGGCGCCGCCCTCAGCCCGTTCAACGCGTTCCTTTTCCTGCAGGGGATCGAAACCCTACCGCTGCGCATGCGCGAACACAGCCGCAACACGCGCGCCGTGGCCGATTTTCTGGCAACCCGCAAGGATGTCAGCCGGGTCATCCATCCGGCGCACCACGCCGGCCTGGGGGCCGAGCGCACCGCGAAATACATGCCACATGGCCAGGGAGGGCTGGTCGGCTTCGAACTGGCCGGCGGCGCGGAAGCTGGTCGCAAATTCATCGATGCATTGCAGATGTTCTACCATGTGGCGAACATTGGCGACGCCCGCAGTCTGGCGATCCATCCGGCAAGCACCACCCATTCCCAGCTTACCGAAGCTGAACAGCTCGCAACCGGTGTGACCCCGGGCTATGTCCGCCTGTCGGTCGGGCTTGAGCACATCGACGACATCACCGCCGATTTGGCGCAGGCACTCGACGCCGCGGCTGGGTTGTAGTGCCGAACAGTGCAGCGCTTTGCTGCCGTTGGACGCCACATAAACCGGTACTGGCAGCCTAAGTGTCCGTCCGGCAAGTTGGTGAGTCTTTTGAATCGCTTACCGAAAGCCGGCCGAAGCGCTTGCTGCGACGCGGATTCCTGTGAGTCTATCCCGGGCACCGATACGCGAGGTGCCTCATGTGGACAACTGAAAACC
>DATIMO010000387.1:0-14350 GCA_035475215.1 Acetobacteraceae bacterium
CCGACCGCAGTATAGGGCAGCTCGGTCCATTCTCCGTCCGGGCGCTGTGTTGCAAGAAGGTACGAAATACCGCGCGCAACCGCCGGATGGCTGGTGTCGCCCGCTGCCATCAGGCCCAGCAAGGCCCAGGCGGTCTGGCTCGGGGTGCTTTCCTTGTAGCGGCCGTGCGGAGCCTTGCCGTACGACTCCTCATCCTCACCCCAACCGCCGTCGTCTCGCTGCACTGAAACCAGCCAGTCGGATGCGTGACGGATTGCCGGATCCATGGGCGACAGACCGGCGGCGTTCAGCGCGCACAGCACGGACCATGTGCCGTAGATATAGTTCGTACCCCAGCGGCCGAACCAGCTTCCATCGGGCTCCTGCTCGCGGCGCAGAAACTCGATGGCCCGTCGCATCACCGGATCGTCCGCCGGCGTGCCGATCTGCGCCAGGAAGGACACACAACGCGCCGTTACATCGGCTGTCGGCGGGTCGAGCAGCGCGCCGTGATCGGCGAAGGGAATGTGGTTCAGATGAAGATGTGTGTTTTCCGGCTCGAACGCGCCCCAACCGCCGTCGAACCGACCACGGCCGCGTGACTGCATGCCGATGATCCATTCGCGCGCGCGTTCGATCGCTTCAGCGTGATGCGGATCACCGGCCCGATGCAGCAGCATGGCAACAACGGCCGCATCGTCCACATCGGGATAGTAGTCGTTCCAATACTGGAATGCCCAGCCGCCGGGACGCAGCCCGGGCCGGCGCACCGCCCAGTCGCCGACAACCGAGGTGATCTGCCGGGTTGCCAGCCAGTCGCACGCAGTGGTGACGGCGCGGGGATGGCCCGCCTCAGCCAGTGCGTGCCCCGCCAATCCGGTGTCCCAGACCGGGGACAGGCAGGGCTGGCACCAGGCGCGGTCCGGCTCGATAACCAGCAGCTTGTGAATCGCCGCCCAGGCCGTGGCAGCGGGTGGCGCTTCCAGGCTGTGGCCCAGCGTGTCGAACATCATCACACTGTTGGCGATGGCCGGATATATCCCGCCCAGCCCGTCATCGCCGTTCAGGCGCTGGATCACGAACGCAACCGCCTTGTCGATGGCACGGCGTCGGGTGCGTCGCGGGAACCACGGATCGGCGACACGCAGCAGGCTGTCGACGAATTTGAAGAATCGGCCCCATGGCGATCGATAAGGGCCACGGATCCAGTCGTGCACCTCCCCGGGTGGCGTGCGAAACAGCTCCGGCACATGCACGCCGCGGGGATTCCGAGCCACGGGCTTCAACGTCATCAACACCAGCAACGGCACGATCACCGTGCGTGACCAGTACGACACTTTGCTGAGATGAAATGGAAACCACAGCGGCAGGAGCATGATCTCCGGCGGCATCATCGGCACGGCGCGCCATGGCACCTGACCGAACAGCGCGAGCTGGACGCGGGTGAACACGTTGCTGCGTTCCGCGCCGCCATTCGCCAGGATGGCTTCGCGCGCCCGCGCCATGTGCGCTGCATCGGGTGGATCGCCGATGCAGCGCAGCGCGTAGTACGCTTTCACACTACAGGACAGATCGAAGGCTCCGTCGTGGAACAACGGCCAGCCGCCATGCGCCCCCTGCGCCGCGCGCAAATAGACGCCGATCTTTGCTTCCAGCGCTGGGTCGATACGATCCAGGAAGTGCTCCAACAGCACGTACTCTGCTGGGATGGTAGCGTCTGCCTCCAGTCCGAATACCCAGTGGCCGTCCTCGTGCTGACGTCGCACTAGCGCCGCGGCGGCGCGCGCAACGGATCCTGCCAGCTTATCCTCTGGGATCATCGTGTCGGGCATGGCTCAGGTGGTGCGAAACAGTTCCGCGGCACGGCGGCCAGACCTGATCGCACCTTCGATTGTGGCCGGCAAGCCGGTGTCGGTCCAATCCCCGGCAAGCATCAGGTTGGCGATCGGCGTGCGCGCTCCGGGCCGGCGCCGTTCCTGTTCTGCGGTTGCGGCGAAGGTGGCGCGCTTTTCCTTTACCACCCGGTACAGCGGCATCGGGTTCGGCAGGCGCAGCGCCGCCCGCACATCAGGCCAGACGGCAGCGGCGATTGCCTCGGCCGATCGATCCACCATCCGGTTCGCCGCGCTGATCGTCACCGAAACATGATCTGCTTTGACGAATACCCATTCCGCCGTGCCGCCGACCAGACCGATGAAGCCAGCCGGACCCGGATCCGCCTGAATGCGGAAATGGACGTTGAGGATCGCCTCGAATTCCGCGGGCGCGGTCAGTTGCGGCAGCAGGGTCGTAGCAATCCAAGGTGGGACTGCAAGCACGACGCCATCATTCGGGCCGAGCGCCACGGAATCTTCGGGCGTTCGCAATGCAGCGACACGTCCCGCCTCAATATCGAGCATGGTGACACGATGCGTGAAAACTAACTCGGCACCCCGGGCGCGCAGCATAGCCACGGCAGGGTCGACCAACGATCGGGCCAGCGTCTCACGCGGGAAACGCGGGAGGCAGGCTGCGCCGCCCCGCATCAGTGTCTCGCGCACCACGGCGCCGAGCAAACGCGCAAGCCCCTGTGACGGCGGCGTGTTGAGTGCGGCGATCGCCAGCGGCTCAATCAGCCGGTGGTAAAGCTGGTTCCGCGGCATGCTGTCCGCCACGGTGCGTTCGCCGCAGTCGCCGCGCAGACGCAGCAACGCGAGATAATCAATCGCCCGCGTGCCCGGAACCCGGTGCCGGCTGGACAGTATCCACCAGGGCAGCCGGCCGCGGCTGGGTCGCAGCGTCCAGCGCTGCCCGGTATCGAGCGCCATGAATGGAAACAGCGGCCGGTCCGGGCCGCCCAGCGTGTCGGCGGCGCCGATTTCGTCCAGGTAGGCGAAGGCAGCGCGATTGCCCGACAGCAGCAGATGGTTGCCGTTGTCGATGGACAGTCCGATCTCGCGGTCAAAATACGATCGGCAGCGTCCACCGGCCATCGGACCGGCTTCGTGCAGAGTGACGAACCGTCCGGCCGCAGTCAGCGCCAGCGCGGCGGACAAGCCGGCAACTCCGCCGCCGATCACGTGCACACGACCGGCCAGTGGTAATGCAGTCGGTGCTGCCATGAACGCCGGTAGTCCCGACCTGCATGAGAGGTCAACCCGCCGTGCTTACGGCTTTTAGCCTGGCGCCCAGTTGGCGCCTACCGCACGGTCGAAAATCTCCCGTATTCGAAGTGCCAATTCAGTCTGCGTGAACGGCTTACCGATCAGCTCGACGCCGGGATCAAGTCGGCCGTGATGCACGATAGCGTTGCGCGCATAACCGGTCGTGAACAGCACAAGCAGCTCGGGATATCGGCGGCGTGCCTGATCCGCGAGCTGGCGCCCGTTGATGCCGCCTGGCAACCCAATATCCGTGAACAGCAGCCGGATGCGCGATTCATGCTCCAGCGTGTGCAAGGCAGCCGGACCATCGGCCGCTTCGCTCACGGAGTAGCCGAGATCCCGCAAAGTTTCCGACGTAAAGGCGCGTACGTCGTCCTGATCTTCGACAACCAGGATCATCTCGCGACTGTTGCCGCCGGGAACCTGCCCGTCATCACTGTGATCCCTCAGCGGGCTGTCGATAACCGTCGCACGCGGCAGGTACAGCTTGACAGTCGTTCCCACCCCTACCTCGCTGTAAATCTTCACGTGCCCACCGGATTGCTTGGCAAAACCGTACACCTGCGACAGACCAAGGCCAGTGCCCTGGCCGATATCCTTGGTGGTAAAGAACGGTTCGAACACTTTGGCCAGCACATCCGGGCCCATTCCCGTTCCGGTATCCGTGACCTGGATCAGCACGTACTGACCCGCCTTCACCTCATCCGATTCGGTTCGCGCATAAGCTTCGTCCAGATGTGCATTCGCGGTTTCGATGGTCAGCTTGCCGCCTGACGGCATGGCGTCGCGGGCATTGACGGCCAGGTTCAGCAGCGCGCTCTCCAACTGGTTCGCATCGGCCAAAGCACGCCACAATCCGCCGGCCAGCACCGTCTGCAATTGGACCGATTCGCCCAGCGTGCGACCGATCAGGTCCGACAATCCAGCGACCAGCTTGTTGATCTCAAGCGGCTTCGGCGCCAGCGGCTGCCGGCGTGAAAAAGCCAGCAGGCGTTGGGTCAGGATGGCCGCGCGTTCCGCCCCGCGTGCTGCCGACGCGATCAGGCGCGAGGCATCCGCCCCCAGATCGGAATCGCGGAATCGCCGTTGCAGACGTTCCAGATTGCCCAGGATCACTTGCAGCAGGTTGTTGAAATCGTGCGCTACCCCGCCAGTAAGTTGGCCGATGGCTTCCATTTTCTGTGCCTGCCGCAACGCCGCTTCGATCTGTTCGCGCTGCTCGATTTCCGCAAGCAGGCTTTCGTTCGCTGCCGCCAACTGTCGCGCCCGGTCTGCAAGTGCCACATTGGCGCGAGTCAGCGCGCGCTGCGCTATCCACAGCACGCCGACCAGCAACACGGCCATGATCACCAGCAATGCGATGGCACCATAGCGCTGAATTCGCCGGCCGAGCGCCTCGGTGACGCTTTCCAGATATACCGTGCCGATCATCAGGTTTTCCTGTGCCACGGGCGAGCTGACGATCAGGTGGCCATGGTCGAGTCGCGGCGCATGCGGATGCTCTGTTGCAGGCAGCGGTGATTGGCCATCACGCGACCAGCCTGCAAACAACCGGCCGGCCGAATCATACACCGCTGCCTGCTGCACTTCAGGATTGGCCTGCATGGCGCTGACATATTCCTGCGCCGCATCGTGATCATTGAACACCAGTGCCGCGGTCACCGTGGACGCGAGAATGCGCGCCTGCACGGTCACCTCTGCGGTGGTCCGGTTCTCATTCGATCGGTCGATGTAGAAGGCAAGTCCCATGCCGGCGACCAGCAGGATCAACGCGATAGCCAGGGCAATGATCGGCGTCAGCCTCCATAATCTGGGCATTTTCAGAAACCCCCGTTCACCGTGGCGCCGTTGCTGAAGGCGGGCGCTGCCGCACCGACACCGCAAGGCTCAGCAGCTTCGAACTGATCGTCAGTCCATCTTCGGCTGCTGTGGCTTCGTCGATTTGAAATCGGACGCGATTGTCTCGAACCACGAAGTTGATAATGCCCTTCACCTTGGGGTCGAAATCCTGATCGGTCACTGTCAGCACGGGGGCGGCGTGCAGTGCAGCCAGAATAACCGCAGCCGGTTCGGTGTCCGAGCCCGTGATATACACCACGGCACAGCCAGGATTGCCGGTGATGACCTGGTACCGGCGAACCACGATGGGATGGCCTGCTACGGACTGACCGCTCACCGCTCGGTCCAGCACGGCACCGAACGGATCCCGGCCGGCAATACAAATCGGAAACACGTTGCCGGGAAATTCGGCCGCCGGATTGGGCCATTCCACAAAAGGTGCCAGTTTGTAGAGGTAGGTTGCCTTGACCGCCAGCTCGAGCTGACTGCCCTCAGCGCGTACAGCGCCGATCCGCACGATAAACCAGACCACGATCACCACCCAGCCGGCAGTTCGTGACAGCGATGCGGTGATGCTTGCCACAATCAGAAGGTCCGACGCAGGCCCAGATAGATGCTGCGTCGTGCCTCCTGAAGCGGCGAAGGTGGCGTCACGGTTTCACCATGATGTGGTGACAGAAGATTATACCCGGCGATCGACAGTTCGAGCGCCGGCGTCACGTGCCAGGCCAGCCGCGCATGCGCCTCGATATAATTCTGCACGGCCGGATCGGGCAAACTGTCGATCGCACGGAACCCGATGTCGAGCTCAAGATTGTGTGGCAGGTCCATCGAGGAACGCAGGAACACCTGATAACCCGGATCGTCGCCAACCGATTGGTTGTCTGCAGTCGTTACTACGCCGGGCTTCACATGCAGGTTCTTGTGCAACAGATTGATCCCGGCACTCAGTCGCCACCACGACAAGGCCTGCCAATCGCCCCAGGCCTCTATCCCATAGACCGCCCCCGCCCTGTCATTGCCTAATTCGAACAAAAGTGGATTAACCGATATCTCATTCGTCGTGCGCAAATCGTCATATTGATCGTAGTACAAAGAAACCGAAAGCGAGGTGTTCGGAGTCGGTCGTCCGCGATAGCCAATCTCGTAAGCAATCAGCTTCTCGGTGGTGAAATTCACCGCCGGCAGCACGAACCCGGGGGCTTGCAGTTCACGGTCGATCCGCGATGGCGTGCGGACCGAACGTGAAACGGCCGCCCACAGAAAGGCGGTGTCCGCCACCCGCCAGCCGAGCCGAATGCTCGGAAGATAGTTCAGCCCCGTATAGGTGCTGCCTTCCAGCTTCAGGCCAGCAGTCAACTTCAGCGCCTCGGTGAGTGCAATCGTGTCCTCGGCAAATACGTTGCCGACGTAAAGCGTACGCCGCTGCGGGAGCAACACAAAGAAGTTTGAGTTATTTATGAAATCGTCCTGGATGAGACGGTACTCGCCGCCCCAAACCACGGTGTTGCGCCCTAAAGAGAAAGTGTGCTGCGCCTGAAGGTCGTAGCTCGAGTACCAGTCGCTGCTGCCGGTGACAACCCGACTCTGCTCGTCGAACGAGGTTTGCACGTCAAGATGCGATCCGCCGGAGAAGTCGTGACCCCAGCGGCCGAGCAGGTCACTGCCATACTGCCGCCCATTGAAGGCATCGGTATTTCGATAGAAGTCCCCTTCAAGCATCAGCGAATCGCTGCGCGCCTGCCAGTCGGCGCGAAAGCCGCCCTGCCCGCCGTGCCAATCGTCGTTGGCGCTGACCCCGCCGGGCAGATCGGTGTGGCCAATGCCGAAGCCCTCACCATAGGCGCGATAAGTGCCGGTCTCGCCGAAACGTCCACCATAACGCAAGAACCCGTTCTGATCGACCGGACCGGCCTTCATGTCCGCGAGTCCGCCCAGCGTGTCACGGGAATTCTTGGTGATGATGTTGATCACCCCGTTCATCGCGTTGGCACCCCACTGAGTGCCGCCGGGCCCGCTGATCACTTCGATATGGTCGATATTATCCAGCGGTACCTGGATCTGGTCCCAGAAAACGCCGGACTGGATCGGCGAATAGATGCTGCGCCCGTCGATCAACACCAGCAATTTGTTCGATGAATCGACGCCGTTGAAGCCACGCGCCGAAATCGCGTAAGTCGGCGCATCCTGGCGAGCGACCTCCAGATTGGGCGCCAAGCGAAGCGCCTCGGTCAGCGTAATTGCGCCAGAGCGGCGGATGTCTTCGCTGGTGATGACGTAAATGGCTGCGGGGGTCTCACTCAGCGACTCAGGTCGTCGCAATACCGACGTGACATCGACGTTGGCGAGCTGGTCGATCGACAACCCTCGCAATTCCTCAAGTGTCTGCGCCCGTGCGGGAGCCGCGGCGATGGCGATCACGGTCAGGACCGTGGCCAGGACGTTGCAATGCTGTGTGCGCCATCCTGTGGCCACCCGCCCCTCCCATGTCGCAGTCCATCGGCTCACCGGTCGACTCCGGCGGCTCGTGCATTCAGCGCAACAGACAGCAACCGGCGATCTATGCCAAGCCGCATCGCAACGATCATGGGGCGATCGTTCAGTGCGGCTTGGTCAAGTGTGCGTGAATCAGTTCTTCGTAATCGTTGGTGACCCGACCATATATCGGCGCAGAACTGCCGGATCCGGATCAAGCCCCAGCCCCGGCGTTTCAGGAACCAGCACATGCCCGTCCTGTGAGGTTATCGCGTCATGCAGCGGGCTTGCCTCCAGATCGATAAAAATGCGCTCAAACGGTGCGTCCAGGGCAACTGCTGCGTTTACGTGCAGGGACGCAAGATAGCCGGGTCCGAAATAAGCATTATGCGGCACCAGCCGCACGCCAAACGCCTTCGCCAGCACGGCGATCTCCAGCATCGCCGAAGGTCCACCGATCTTGATCACGCTTGGTTGCGCCACATCGATCGCACCCGCTTCGAATTTGCGCCTGAAATCATGCAACCCGCCGGCATTTTCCCCGGCCGCCGTCGGAACGCCGCCCTCGGCGCGCACGCGGGCCAGGCCGGCATCATCTTCGGGCGGCCAGACCGGTTCTTCCAGCCAGGTCAGGTCATGCACGCGAAGCCGCTTTGCCATCTCCACCGCCTGCGCGACAGTCCACGGACAATTGGTATCGACCATCAGCCGAGTCTCCGGCCCGATCGCCGCACGAGCCGCAGCCACCATCGGTACTTCGATCTCGTGCAGCTTGATGTCGCGGTAACCGCGTGCCAGCGCCCGCTCGCATGCCGCCGCAACCAGGTCGGGCGCGCCGTACCGCAGCAGGCTTGCATAGGCGGCCAACCGGCGTGGCGCGGCGCCGAGCAGCCGGCACAGCGGCAGCCCGGCTGCCTTGCCGGCAATGTCCCACAGCGCGATGTCCAGCGCCGAAAGTGCGTACACATGCGGCCCGTTGCGGCCATACAGATGAAACGCTTTCGACAACCGCGCGCGCAGACCGGCAATGTCGCGCGCATCCTGTCCCAGCACGGCAGGCGCAAGTTGCGTATCCACAACGCTTTTTGTCGTGGCAACGCAGGCGTGACCGAAGCCCTCGCCCCAGCCTTCCAGCCCCTGATCGGTGACGATCCGCACCCACAGCGTGTTCAGCGCGTCCCAATGGGTGCCGATGAAAGACACCGGCCTGGCGCCCATGTCGAACGGGATACGCGTCAGGCAGGTTTCCACCGCGATGATCTTCATGGCGTTTCTCCGGCGATATCGCTCCATGCTAACCTGATCAGCATGCGATATGTCCATGCATGGCTCATCCTCGGCATGTGGACAGCGTGGCTGCTGTACTGGGGCGCCGCCGCTCTACGCACCCGCGCAACCATCCGACAGGAAAGCGTGAGCTCGCGTCTGCTCCATAACACCCCGTTGCTGATCGGCGTGTGGCTGCTGACGTTCCAGGGGCTGCCCGGCACCTGGCTAAATGCGCGCTTCCTGCCGCGCGGCGACGAATGGTTCTGGCTGGGCGCTGTCATGATCGCAGCCGGTCTGCTCTGGTCCGTGTTCGCCCGCCTGCATCTGGGCGCAAACTGGAGCGCCGTCGTCACCCTGAAACAGGGACACGAGCTGATCCGCACCGGGCCGTACCGCTGGACGCGTCACCCGATCTATACCGGGCTGTTGCTGGCCATCGCCGGATCGGTAATCGCGCAAGGAGAGTGGCGGAGCCTGCTGGCGCTTGCACTGATTACCGCAGCATTCCTTTGCAAGATCAGCGTGGAGGAACATTTCATGTCAGCCGAATTTCCCGACGCGTACGCACGCTACCGGGCTGAAGTGCCGGCTCTGGTGCCGTTCCCCAGCCAGCGCTGAACGCCGCGTTTACCCGCGCGGCCGTCGCGCCTCATGCGTTTGCAAGTGGCACCATGCGACGCAAAGCATCGGCGCCGGCAGTTCGGCCGTCCGCGCGCGAACCAGCATGTCCCCTATCACATGCGCGGCCTCGGTCGGGCCGCCGCGTTCCACGTCACGCAGCATCGAAGCGGCAAAGCTGGATCCCCGCTCGGTCAGGATTGCGCGGGCGCGGTCCAGGAAGGTCGGACGCGGGCGATGCCCGGCGGCATCCGCGACTCGGATGCATTCTTCCAGCATTTCCAGCATCAACGCCTCACCGTCATCGGCCTGCATGATCTCGCCGACGCTGCCGCGCATCAGGCAGGTCATGCCGGCCATCGTCGCCAGCATCACGAATTTCTCCCACATGTCCTGGGCCACGTCGTCCGACAGACGAAAGTCGAACACCGCCGGTTCCGCGGTGGCGGCGAATGCTTTGGTGACGCGGTCCTGCCCGGGTGCACGCGGCCCGGCAACCATATGGTGCAGCTTGTTGAGGTGATGCACCTCGCCGGTACCGGTCAGCGTCGCGGCGATCTGGCACATGCCGCCCAGCACCGCATCGCGGCCGAACGCCTGGTCCAGGCGATCGAGATGCTTCATGCCGTTCAGCATCGGCAGCACCGCGGCGCCTTGTCGAACCGCCGGCGCAATGGCATCAATTGCCGCGTCCAGGTCGTACGCCTTGCACGTCAGCAGCACCACATCGTGCCGCTCGTCTTCTGCCAATCCTTCGGCGGTGATGAATCGCACAGCGCGATCGATATCGCCTAACGGGCTTCTCACCACCAATCCATCACGTGCAAGCTGTGATGCGCGGCCCGGCCGAACCAGGAAAGTAACATCGGCACCCACCTCGGCCAGGCGGCCACCGAAATACCCGCCGATCCCACCGGCGCCGAGAACCAGAATGCGCATCGGCGCTCAATCCCAGCCCGGCGGCGGAACGAAAGCGCGCCAGGACTGCTCCAGCATCCCGGCCACGGCGATGGTGGTTCGGTCGCCATGCATCGGCCCGACGATCTGCACCCCGATCGGCAGGCCCGCCTGCGACAATCCGATCGGCGCGACACTGGCCGGCAGGTGAAACGCGCAGGTAATGCCGGGCCAGAACAGCATGTCATTATACGCGATCGTGCGGCCATTGACCGTGTGGGTGCGCTCCCACGGGTTGCCTTCCTGCATGTGCGGCAGCGCCGCCGTGGCGATCACCGGACACAGCAGAACGTCCCATTGGCGAAAGAACGCCGTCCAGATACGGCGGATCTGATGCCGCCGCTCGTTCAGCCGCAGCCACTCGCGATGTGTCAGGTCGGTCGCACGGACGAAAATCGCATCACTGCTCATGTCGTCCGACCGCAACTGCGCCTTCTTCTCGCGCTTGCGGTCGAGCACATCTTCCGACAGCCGCCCGCTGAGTGCCGCATCCAGCAACGTGATGTAAAGCCGGAACGCCTCGGTTGCATCGAACTCAGGCCGCGCGGTGCGGCTGACTGTGGCGCCTTCCGTTTCAAGGTGCCGCGCGAGATCATCGATCAGCGCCACGGTTTCCGAATCCGTCTCGTGTCCCGGCTCGTGCGACCAAACCGCAACACGCAGGTCGGACCAACGCTTGGCGCGTGGCGGTGGCAGAGAAATCGCCAGATCGCTGTCCATCGGATCGGGCACGGCGATAACATCCAGCGCCAGCGCCAGATCGCGCGCCGATCGCGCCAGCGGCCCGATTACGGATATGTCGGTAACGGCGGCCGTGTTGACCATCCAATGACCGCGCGGCGGACAAAGCGCCCAGGTTGGTTTGTGACCGAACAACCCGCAATAATGCGCCGGCACTCGAATGGAACCGCCGATATCGCTGCCCAACTCCAACCCACCGAACCCCGCAGCGCAGGCGGCTGCGCCACCGCCGGATGATCCGCCGGGCGTGTGCGCATGATGCCACGGATTGTTGGTGCTGCCATACACCGGGTTGTAGCTCTGCCAGTCGGCCAGACTGACGGGCACATTGGTCTTGCCGAAAACCACTGCGCCGATTTGCTCCAGTCGCTGCACGGCGAGTGCGTCGGTTTCCGCGCGATGCGGCTTGCGGTCCTCATGGCCCCAGGTGGTCGGAAAACCGGCCAGATCGAAGCTTTCCTTCACCGTCATCGGAACGCCGAACAACGCGCCCTTGTTGCGGCCGGAACTGTCCAGCGTCCGCGCCCGCTGGCGCGCGCGATCCAGGTCCCGCACCACCACCGCATTGATGCGGCCGTTCAGCCGTTCGACGCGGGCGATGTAGTGATCCAACAGCTCCAGGCAGCCGATTTCGCCGCTGCTGGTCAGTTCGGCCAGCCGCCAGGCCGGCAGGAAGGTCGGGTTCATCTGCGATTCCTCTGTCAATCCCAACCCGGCGGCGGGTCGAACGCCTGCCAGGATCGTTCCATCAATCGGGCGAACTGGATGGTGGTCCGATCTCCGAATTGCGGGCCGACGATCTGTACCCCGACCGGCAGCCCCGATGGCGTGAATCCCAGCGGCGCGACCGTTGCGGGCAACAGGAAGAAGCACGAGATACCGGCCCAGAACATCTGATCGGTGGTTGGAATGCGGTGGCCATTCACCTCGACCGTGCGTTCCCATCGCTCACCGACGTGATCGTGCGGCTGCGCCGCGCTGGCTGCGGGTGGACACAGAAACACGTCCCACTCCTTGAAGAATGCCGCCCAGGCGCGCCGCATGCGCTGGCGCAGCTCGTTGCCGAGCAGGAAATCCCGATGCAGCATGGAATGGCCGCGGGCCATCATCGCATAGTAGCTTGCGTCATCCGCCGGCAATCGAGCAGCTTCCGCCCGCCAATGATCGACCGCCGCATCGTCAAGCCGCCCGCTCGTGGTCGCGCGCAGCATCTCGATATACAGCCGGTGCCCCAGCGCGAGATCGTAATCGGGCCGTGCCGTCGCACTGACGCGCGCACCCTGTTTCGACAGGAACGACGCGAGTGCATCCAGTTTCCCGGTAATCGCCGCGTCCACTTCGGACAGCGGGTGATCGAGCATGACCGCCACCCGCAACCCCTGGAACTGCATCGCGCGCGGGGGTGCCAAGTCGAACTTCCAGCCCGCAGCTTCGATCTCCTCGGGGCCGGCGATGGCATCGGGCGGCTCCGCGGCGGCTTTGGCAGCAGGGCTGACCGGCCTGGAGATCGGCAGTGATATCGGTTCGTCGATCCGCAACCCGGCGCATTTCTACGGCACGACGAACAACCCGTGGGATCTGACGCGCTCACCCGGAGGATCATTTGTGGCGTGTTTGGCCACAAGCCGACCTGGGGAATCTGCCCGCCGATCGGACAGTCGCGTTGCACGGCAACGTGGCACAGTCCGACATCTCGGTGATCGGACAGATCTCGTTGTAGCTTTGCCAGTCCGCCAGCAGCAGCGGCACGTTCGTCTTGCCGAACACCACCGCGCCCGCAGCAAGCAGTCGGTCCACCGCCAGCGCATTGCCGCGGACGATCGACAGGCGCTCAGCCGGCACGCCCCATGTCGTCGGCAATCCGGCGATATCGAAGCTTTCCTTCACCGTCATGGGCAGGCCGAACAGCGCGCCATATTTGCTGGTCTGGTTATCGAGCGACTTCGCCCGCGCGCGGGCCCGGTCGAAATCGCGCACCACCACCGCGTTGGTTCGCCCATCCAGCCGCTCGATCCGCGCCAGGAAATGCTCGAGCAGCTCGACGCATCCCAGCTCACCACTGCGCACCAGCGCGGCCAGCCGGTGCGCCGGTAGAAATGTCGGGTCCATCACGCAATCGACGAGTTGAACGCGCCGCCATCCAGCAGCAGATTGTGCCCGACAATGAAGCCGGAGCTGGCGGCGCACAGGAAGGCGCAGGCTTCACCGAATTCCGCCGGATCGCCGACCCGTCCTGTAGGATTTTCGCGCCCGCGCAATGCCAGCTCTTCTTCTACTGTGCGGTTGTTGCGTTTGGCGAGATGTGCGGCACCACTGCGCAGCCGGTCTGTCAGGAACGGTCCGGGCAGCAGATTGTTGATGGTGACGTTGTGCTTTGCCACCTGGCGCGCCAGCCCAGCAACGAAACCGGTCAGTCCCGCTCGCGTGCCGTTGCTCATGCCAAGCTGCGGGATCGGCGATTTCACGGACGCCGAGGTGATGTTGACGATACGTCCGAACCGCCGCTCGATCATGCCATCCACCACCGCCTTGATCATGAAGATCGGCGCCAGCATGTTGGCATCGACCGCCTTGATCCATGCCTCGCGGTCCCATTCGCGGAAATCGCCAGGCGGTGGCCCGCCGGCATTGTTGACAACGATATCGGGTGCAGGGCAGGCGGCCAGTGCGGCGGCGCGTCCGGCTTCCGTGCTGATATCGCCGGGCACGGCGATGACATTCACGCCGGCGGCTTTGCGAATCTCCGCCGCGGTCGCTTCCAGCGCGTCCGCGGTCCGTGCAGTGATCACCAGATCAACGCCCTCGCGTGCCAATGACATTGCGCACGCCCGCCCCAGTCCCTTGCTGGCTGCGCAGACGATCGCCTTGCGGCCCTTGAGACCCAGATCCATAGCGGGTTGCCTCCTGTTCTTTCAGATAATGATCGTTTCCAGCAGTGCCCGCGCCGGCGTCGGAATCGGAACTGGCGTCTGCTTGCCGCGGGCCACGAAGACATGCACGAAATAGCCTTCCGCCGCGGCTTCGGTATCGTTGTTGCGGAACACGCCGAGTTCATACCGCACTGAACTCCCGCCGACCCGCGCGGCGCGCAACCCGACACTGATCCGGTCCGGCCACGAGACCGAGCTATGATAGCGGCACATCACCTCGGCCACGACGCAGTGCACTGCGCCGTCCAGCAGATCGACCGCTCCGGTGGTGGTTTCCCAGTACGTCACTGCGGTGTCGAACCACGAGAAATACACCACGTTGTTGACGTGGCGGAACACGTCGTTGTCCATCCAGCGCGTGGTGATGTCGTGGAACCAACGGTAATCGGTCCGCCGGCC
>DATIMO010000388.1:0-1717 GCA_035475215.1 Acetobacteraceae bacterium
ATCAGGGTGAAGTTGAGGTGGTATTCCAATTAACGCCACCCGCCTTCACTCGTCATGGCCGGACTTGATCCACGGCTGTCCGGCACGGTTTTTGCCTGGGTTATGGCGTGAGGAAGTTGAGCTGCGCTGGTGCATCTTTGGGCCTCGGCTGGGGTGTATGCAGGTGCTGAAGCGGTCGCAGGTGCATGAGGTTGGCTGCGACCAGGCGGACGAACTCGAGCGGGCTGCTGACGGCGGCTTGGGCCTTGTGGGCCAAGCGCAGCAGCAAGAACGCGATCAGGGCGACGGTGACCTGAATGCGCACGGCGTTCTCGGAGGTGCCGAGGAATCGGGTGATCTTCAAGGTTTGCTTGACCCAGCGGAAGAACAGCTCGATTGCCCAGCGACGCTTGTAGAGATCGGCGATCTCCTGGGCGGGCGCGTTCAGATCATTGGTGACGATGCGCAGCACCTTGCCGGTTTGGATGCGCACCTGGATTTCGCGCACCGGCTCGGACATCGGGTTCTTCCGATTACGGGCTTGGCGTTGCGGCAACCGACCGACGTGGTCGGACAGAATGGGGCCGCACCGTTCGAGCGGCCGGGTCTCGGTGACGGTCAGCGGCGTGTTCGACTTCAGCCGCGTGACGATGCGGCACCCGGCGGCATGGAGTTCGGCCCACCAGGCGTAATCGTAGTAGCCGAGGTCGAACACATAGGTGGCGCCGGGCTGGATCGGCATGGCCTGTGCGGCGGTGATGTCGTTGGTCCGGGCGGCGGTGATGGCGGCGTAGATCGGACAGCCGGCGCCAGGGTCGTAGATGACGTGCAGCTTGATGCCGCAGGCTTTGGCCGAGAACTGTGCCCAGTCGGCGCTGAGTTGGTTGAGGCGCAGACCGGTGCTGTCGATCACGTAGGTCACGCCCTGCATGGTTTGGCGCAGGCCGCGATGGGTGCGCTCGATCATCATCGCGAGCAGTTCGGCAAACACCGCGGCGGGCCTGTCCCGGTTGGCATCGGCCAGGGTCGATCGCCGGGCGGGCTCGATTCCGAGGTGGTACAGCCGGTTGGCGTGGCTCTGCAGGCCTGCGACCACATGGCGCAAGCTCTGCGATCGCGAGAGCTGAGCGTAGAGCATGGCGACCAACTGGTTCTTGTAGCTGAAGCTGCGGGCCCGTTCGGCCCCGGCGTGCCGCTCGACCGCTTCGTCGAGCACCTGCCACGGCAGCAGCTTCAGCACGGCGTGGAATACGCTATTGTGGTGCGGCACGGCTTTGGGCTCCTCATGTCCGGTGACGTCGCCAAACGACGGACGCGAGTAGAATCAAAGCCGTGCACCAAGTACAGCAAAAACTCTGCCGGACAGCCGTGGGCTTGACCCGGGGGTCCATCTTGCCGCCCGACGGCGCCCTAAGGCGCCGTAATCTCCCGGTTCCACCGGTCCACCCACTGCGGCCGCTGCGTCGTCACGTAGTTCCAGTCCGCCGGAAGCAGCTTTTTCAGGTTCGCCTCGCCTGCGGGCAGCTTCGCCGCGACGTCTGCTGGCAGAACTGCGTCCCGGTTGACCGGCGCAAGGTTCGTATACCGCGCATTCGCCACCTGCGCCGCCTCGCTCAGCACGAAGTTGATGTAGCGCTGCGCCGCATCCAGGTTCTTCGTCCCCTTCGCGATCCCGATCGTGGAATCGATGATGTAGGCCCCCTCCTGCGGGATCACCCAAGCGACGTTGCCGCCGGCC
>DATIMO010000389.1:0-8672 GCA_035475215.1 Acetobacteraceae bacterium
GACCGGGTCGCGGACGGACCTGCATGAATGCCGGAACTTCGGCTCCGAACCCGGTCACCGCCGGCCCCGCCGGTTCATTGACCGGGCGCGCCGGTACCCGGTTGCGGACGCGAGGTTCTGCACTTTCGCCTGGCCGTGCCCCTGGCCGTTCCCCTGGCTCACGGCGCGGCCGGCCCGCGTGCGGTTCGACCGAGGCAGCCGGTTTCGCAGCGTTCTCGCGGCGCGGTCGTTCATCGCGCGCTTCGGCTTTTTTCGCGGGCTTGCGGGCCGTAGTCGTGGTGCGCTTCGGCGCCGGCCGGCCGCGGCCGCGGCCGCGCCGCCCGTCATCCTCGGCCCAATCCACCGGATCGAGCCCTTCGACAACAACCGGCGGGATCGGATGGCCGATCAGCTTCTCGATAGCCCCCACCGCGAGTCGATCGCTCGGCGCCGCGATGGTGAACGCATGTCCTTCGAGACCCGCGCGCCCGGTGCGGCCGATGCGGTGCACGTAATCTTCCGCGTGATGCGGCACATCGAAATTGAACACGTGCGACAACCCGCCGATGTCCAGGCCGCGCGCCGCCACGTCACTGCACACCAGCAACTGCAAGTCGCCGGCCTTGAACTTCTCCAGCGTGGTGAAGCGTACCGTCTGCGTCATGTCGCCGTGCAGCGCGCCGGCATTGAATTTGTGCCGCAGCAACGACTTGTGCAAAATATCGACGTCACGCTTTCGGTTGCAGAACACCAGCGCGTTCTGCACTTTCTGCGTGCGCACCAGCCGGCGCAACGATTCGCGCTTGTCGTGTTCGGCTACCAGCGCGAGCCCCTCGGTGATCGTGGTCGCCACCGAAGCCGGGCGCGACACCGAGATTTCTTTCGGGTTCTGCAGGAAGGCATCGGCCAGCCGCCGGATTTCGGGCAGCAGCGTGGCGGAAAAGAACAGGGTTTGGCGATTGCGCGGAAGCAGGCCGACGATCCGCTCGACATCCGGGATGAAGCCCATGTCGAGCATGCGGTCGGCTTCGTCGATCACCAGGATCTTGACGTCGCTGAGCAGGATCGTGCCGCGTTCGAACATGTCGATCAGCCGGCCCGGCGTGGCGATCAGCACATCGACGCCGCGCATCAGCACATCCTTCTGGTCGGACATGCTTTCGCCGCCGATGATCAGCGCGTGCGTCAGCTTCAGAAACTTGCCGTACTGGACGAAGTTCTCGGCGACCTGCAGCGCCAGTTCGCGCGTGGGTTCCAGGATCAGGCTGCGCGGCATGCGCGCGCGGGCCCGCGAGCCGGACAGGATGTCCAGCATCGGCAGGGTGAAGCCGGCGGTCTTGCCGGTGCCGGTCTGCGCCGCGCCCAGCACGTCGCGTCCCATCAGCACGTAGGGGATCGCCTGTTCCTGGATCGGCGTCGGGTGCCGGTAGCCCATTTCCTCGATCGCGCGCAGCACCGGTTCGGAAAGTCCTAGGTCATCGAACAGCGTGCGGCGCGGCTCCGTCATCAGGTCAGCCGGCGCGTGTTCGGTCAGTTCCGCCGGAGCGGTGATCGTTTCGGTCAAATTCTTGTCCAGTCGAGGGCCGCCAGGGCTTGGCGCGGGGTATCCGCGCAGGCGCAGCCGCCCGGATGGGCTGCCGCACGCATCGCGTCGCATATCAAGACGACGCACCGAAAAGTCAAGTTGCCGCAGCGTTGCGGGAATCATTGCCTCGACGAAAGAAGGGGTTCACACGAGAGCACCGAGGGTTCACCGAGGACCACCGAGAACCCGACGCGGCTGCTTCGTGGCCCTCCGTGAACCCTTCGGGTTCTCGGTGTGAACCCTCCTGCATACTTGCCTATTTGTGGGCCGCCTCCCCTGGGCGACCCCCAACAGGGACTGGCGGAACCACGCGGGAACGTGCAACAATCCGCCCGCTCCGGCGTTCGGAACAGATGATGAAGCAGCTTCTTCTCGGCCGTTGTCGCCGTCCGCTGGTCCTCGGCGCGATCTGCGCCGCGGCCGCCGTCCCGCTTGTCACCGCCACCCCGGCGCTGGCCTGGTGGCGGAGTGGCTTCACGATCGGGTTCGCCCCGCCGGTGTACTATCCGCCGCCGGTCTATTACCCGCCCCCGACCTACTATGCGCCGCCACCACCCGTGGTTTACGCGCCCCCGCCACCGCAAGCGTACGTGCCGCCGCCACCTGGTCCGGTGACCGCCCAATCCTGCTACGCTGGCCCCTACCTGTGTCCGATGGAACACGCTGTACCGGCCGGCCACACCTGCTGGTGCCCGGATAACGCCGGACGGCGCACGTATGGCCGCGCAAGCTGAACCGCCCCGGCCGGCCGGACCGCCCAGTGCCTGAACCGCGAGTGCCTGACCCGCAGGAACTTCCGCCCCGGCTCGAGGAATATGCCCTGATCGGCGACTGCTCGACCGCCGCGCTGGTCAGCCGCGGCGGATCGATCGACTGGCTGTGCTGGCCGCGATTCGATAGCGACGCCTGCTTCGCCGCCCTGCTCGACACGCCGCGCGCCGGTCGCTGGCGCATTGCCCCGACTCAAGCCACCGCCCGGATCACGCGGCGTTACCGGCCCGGGACCCTGATACTGGAGACCACCTTCGAAACCGACGACGGCGCGGCGGTGCTGATCGACTTCATGCCGATCAATGCGACCAACTCCTCGGTCGTGCGGATCGTGCGTGGACTGCGCGGCTGCGTCGCCATGTGCTTCGACATCGCCTTGCGGTTCGAATACGGCGCGGTGATCCCCTGGGTCACCCGCTTGCGCACCGGATTTGGTGTGCGCGCCGTTGCCGGACCGTCGCTTGTCGTGCTGCACAGCACTGTGCCGCTGCAAGGCCGGGATTTCACCACCGCCGCCGAATTCACCGCCGCACCAGCAGACGAGGCCTATTTCGTGCTGGCCTATGGCCCGTCTCATCTGCCAGCCCCTGCCGTGCCCGACCCGGACCGGGCACTGGTCGCCACCGAAGCGTTCTGGACCGATTGGTGTCATCGCGGCACGTATCAGGGAGAGTGGCGCGATGCGGTGCAACGATCCCTGCTGACGCTGAAGGCGCTGACATTCGCTCCGACCGGCGGCATCGTCGCCGCCCCCACGACATCACTGCCGGAGCAACTCGGCGGGTCGCGCAACTGGGATTACCGGTTCTGCTGGTTGCGCGATGCCACCTTCACTTTGCTGGCGCTGATCCATGGCGGGTACCGTGAGGAGGCGCGCGCCTGGAGCGAGTGGCTGCGCCGCAGCGTTGCCGGCAGCCCGGCACAGCTGCAGACGCTGTACGGCGTGGGCGGCGAGCGGCGGCTTCCGGAATGGGAAGTACCGTGGCTATCCGGCTATCAGGGTTCCCAACCCGTTCGCATCGGCAATGCCGCCAGCGGGCAATTGCAGATCGACGTGTTCGGTGAGGTGGTTGACGCGCTGTTCCAATCCGCGCGCGGCGGACTCGCCCCGCCCGCCGAGATCTGGGAATTGCAGCGCGAAATCGTCGAGCACCTGGTCACGATCTGGGATCAGCCGGACGAAAGCATCTGGGAAGTGCGTGGCGGCCGTCAGCAATTCACGTTTTCCAAGGTCATGGCCTGGGTCGCCCTGGACCGTGCGATCAAGGGCGCCGAGGAGAGCAAGCTGGACGCACCGCTCGCTTCATGGCGCAGGCTCCGCCAGCAGATCCACGACACGGTGTGCGCCAAGGGTTTCAACCGGGACAAGAACAGCTTCGTGCAGAGCCTCGACGGTGATGTGCTGGACGCAAGTCTGCTGATGATGCCGCTGGTGGGTTTTCTGCCGGCCACCGATCCGCGGATGCGCGGCACCGTCGCCGCAATCGAGCGCGAGCTGATTCATGGCGGCCTGGTGCGACGCTACCAGACGCAGGAGACGAAGGACGGATTGCCGCCGGGCGAGGGCGTGTTCCTGGCGTGCAGCTTCTGGTTGGCCGATAATCTGGTTCTGCAGGGCCGTTACGACGATGCGAAGGCACTGTTCGAACGGCTGTTGGCTCTGGCCAACGATGTCGGCCTGCTGGCTGAGGAGTACGACCCTGAGACGCAGCGCCTGGTCGGCAATTTCCCGCAGGCTTTTTCACATCTGGCGCTGATCAATACCGCGCTGAACCTATGCGATTACGGACCTGCCCATCGCCGCGGCGAGGCCGACTGATCCATTCATCCCCCTCCCCCTGCCGGGCGGGCAGGGGGAGGGGATCATCCCGCCGTATCAGCCGAAATGCATGACCGTCGCTGCCGGCGGCGCGTAATGCGATATGGTAACGCCGGCAACCGCTAGCAACGCGCAGACGATGCCTACCAGCACGGGTGCCAGCAGCGCGCGCGGATGCCGCGGCGGGGGCTCGGTCAGCCAGGTCTTTTCGTACCAATCAGGATCGGGACCGAACGGGATCATCACACTCTCCATTCGCCATGCCGGGTTTTGCCGGCAGCGGAGAATGCGACGCGGCACGAGCGCGCGCAGTGAGGCAGATCACAGGTGGGTCAACAAGCCGGACCGGGTTTGCGCTTCCGCTCGCCCGGTCCGCTTCGCCGATCAGGTCGCCGCGGCGAGCGAATCGCCGATGATCTGCACGATGCGGTCCACGGTCGTTTCCGGTGTCATTAGCGGCGGGGCCAGCACCAGCGTGTCGCCGCTGGTAATGCCGCCCATGGTGCCGCTGCCGCGCTGGCGCAGCAGCAGCCCGCGTTCCATAGCTTGCGCGACCACCTTGGCGCCGAGCCCGGCGGCCGGCTTGCGGCTGCCGCGATCCTCCACCAACTCGACCGCGCACATCATGCCGAGGCCGCGCACCTCGCCTACCACCGGGACGGTTTTCAGCGTCTCCAGGCCGGCCAGCAACCGGCGCCCGACGACGGCGGATCGCTCGGCCAGTCCTTCACGCTCCAGCACGTCCAGGTTGGCCAGCCCGACAGCGCAACACGTGGGGTGCCCCGAATAGGTTGCCGCGTGCATGTAGCGTTCGTCCATCGGTGCGTCTTCCAGCGCCCGATGCACGCGATCGGACAGGATGATGCCGCCGAGCGGCAAGTAGCCGCTGGTGACGCCCTTCGCGAACGAAACGATGTCCGGCTGCACACCCCAATGGCCGAGTGCGAACCAGCGCCCGGTACGGCCGAAGCCGGTGATCACCTCGTCGGCGATCAGCAGCACGTCGTGCTTGTCGCAGATCTGCCGCAGGCGGGGAAAATAGCTTGCCGGCGGAACGATGACGCCGCCGGCACCCTGCACCGGCTCGGCGATCACCGCGGCGATGCTGTCGGCGCCGTTGTCCATGATGGCTTTTTCGACCGCGTCGGCGGCCTCGATCCCCGCATCGCCGTTGCCCGGCCAGCGATACGCATAGGGCGGCGGCACCTGCACGAATTCCGGCACCAGTGGGCCGAACATCTTCTGATAGCCCGGAAGCTGCGTGGCGCTCATCGCCGCCATGGTCACGCCGTGATAGCCGTAGAAGCGGGAGATGATCTTCACCTTGTTGGGCTTGCCCATGCGCTTCCAGTAGTAACGGGCGGTCTTGAAGGCACTTTCGTTGGATTCGGCACCGCCTGTGGTGAAATACACCGCAGACGAATTGGCATAGGCCAGCCCGACGATGCGATCCGCCAGACGAATCGCCGGCTCATTGGTGAAGCCGGAATAGGCCGACGCGTAGGCCAGCTGCTCCATCTGCCGCGCCGCGGCATCTGCCAGTTCCTTGCGGCCGTGGCCGGCGTTCACATTCCACAGGCAGGACAGCCCGTCGATATACTCGCGGCCGTCCGCGGTGCGCAGCATCGCGCCACGGCCTTCGACAAAAAGATGCGCCCCCGCAAGTTCCTTCGGATGGTGCAGCGGATGCACCAGCCGGCGCCGGTCGAGGTCCATCAGGACCGCGGCACTCGGGGTCAGGTCGTCCATTGGGGCTTCCTCTCGGTTGAACCTCAGGCCAGACTAATGACAAGCTGCTTTTGCCTCAAGCCGGGGCCAACGGAGGACACCGATGCAAGCTGCCGTCCTGCACGAACCGAACACGCCGCTGTCGATCGAACAGGTGGAGATCGAAAAGCCGAAGCGCCGCGAGGTGCTGCTGCGCACCGCGTTTGCCGGGCTGTGCCATTCCGACCTGCATTTCATGGAGGGACTGTATCCGTTTCCGCTGCCCTGCGTGCTGGGGCACGAAGCTGCGGCGGTGGTGGAAGCGGTGGGCGAGGATGTCACCTATGTGAAACCAGGCGATCACGTGATCACGTGCCTGTCGGTGTTCTGCGGCGAATGCCCGCAATGCATGACCGGACATCCGAATCTGTGCGAGAACACCGAGGTGAAGCTGTTGCCCGGTGCTGCTCGCCGGCTGCGCTGGAAGGGCGACGTGCTCAATCAGGCGTTCAATCTGTCCGCCTTCGCCGAGCAGATGCTGGTGCACGAGCACGCCATGGTAAAGATCGGCAACGATATTCCGCTGGACCGCGCGGCGCTGGTGGGCTGCGGTGTGATGACCGGCGTGGGGGCGGTGTTCCATGCGGCGAAGGTCGAGCCCGGGAGTACGGTGGTGGTGATCGGTTGCGGCGGCATCGGGCTGTCGGCGGTGAACGGCGCGGCGCTTGCCGGCGCCGAGCGTGTCATTGCGATCGATACGGTTGCATCCAAGCTGGAACTGGCGAAGGAAATGGGCGCGACCGACACCATCAATGCGTCCAACGTCGATCCGGTGGAGGCGGTGAAGGAGATGACCGGCGGCGGCGTGCCCTATGCGTTCGAGGCGATCGGTTCCAAGCGCACCGCCGAGCAGGCCTTCGAGATGCTGCGTCCGGGCGGGGTTGCCACGATCATCGGAATGATTCCGTTCGGCACCAAGATAGAGCTGCACGGCGCGGATTTCCTGCGCGACCGCAAGATCCAGGGCACGTCGATGGGCGGCAACCGGTTTCGCGTCGATATGCCGCGGCTGCTGAACCTGTGGCAGCAGGGACGGTTGAAGCTGGACCACCTGATTTCCGGGCGGATCAAGCTGGCGGAGATCAACGAGGGATTCGCCCGGCTGAAATCGGCCACGCCGGTGCGGCAACTGATCGATTTCGGGGTGGTGTGAGGTAAGGAAAAAAGTTGAACCACGGAGACGGAGAGACGCGGAGGGGTCGCTTACTGCCCGGCAGCGCTGCGTCCCCTTCGGCGCGTCATTCCAGCGCAATCAGAAATCCCTCGAACGGAACGTCCGAAACTACCTCAGTGGTGTGACCCGGCCCTGCGGTGTTCGCATCGATCAGAGCTTGACCAGCGTTCAGAACGTGAGAGGCGCCATTACTGCTCACAAAGCGGACGGCGCCGGCCAGGCAGACTATCAGTTGCTTTCGAGGTGTAGGATGCTGATCGCCCATGAACGTCGGCGGAATGCGCATGAAGACGCAGCTGCTCACCGCCATAGCGCCGCTGACCGCAACGGGTGGGGCAGGTGGCGCGTATTCTTTCATTGAGAGAGATGTCTCGACCCAATCGAAGCGGCATTCACCGAATTCGTCTGAATACATGCGCGGCATGGTTATGCTCAATGGACTGTCCGCCATCGGTGCCACCTGGTTTCGTGATTGCTACGCAAGTGATTTGCCACGCCTGGCCCATCGGCTGCAAACGCCGAAGCGCGAGCTACGCTCGATTTCTTGTTGGTGTCTCGGTGTCTCCGTGGTTCACCTTTCGCCTCTGCTAACGTACCGGCGATCACCTGCAGCCACCCGCCATCTTGCCGCAGCGCGGCGAAAGCGCATGTCTGGGGCATGCCGCCGCTTCTTGCTGCACCCACCGACACCCCGCCGGACGACGAGTCCGCCCCGGCGCGACAGCCGACGGGGGAATTCGCCCCGCTGGCGATCCCCCACGGCATCCCCTTGCGCATCGTCGGCGATGTCCATGGCGACGCCGCGGCCTTCACCTACGCCGTCGCCACGGACCGCTTCGTCATCCAGCTCGGCGACCTGACGGATTATGGCCCGCGCAGCGCCGAAGCCCTCGGCCTGATGTTCCGCCTGATCGATGAACGTCGCGGCCTGTTCCTGCTCGGCAATCATGACCATAAGCTGGCGCGCGCACTTGCCGGGCACCCGGTCCGGGTCGAGGCCAACCTGCAGCAGACGCTGGCGCAGCTCGACACCGCCATGCGCGAACGCGCGCTGGCGGAGATCGCCCGCGCACCGGCCTGGCTGCGTCGGGACGGCGCCTTGTTCGTGCACGGCGGCTTCCACACCGACATGCTCCTTGGCCCCGCACCGGAGGTCGGTGTGATGCGGGCGCAGGGCGCGGTGGCACGTGCGCTATTCGGCGAACCGACCGGGCGCATGCAGCCGGACGGCTACCCGGAGCGCAGCATTCGCTGGGTGGACCGAATTCCGCGCGGCATCACGGTGTATTGCGGCCACGACCGACGCAGCACCAACGGACGGCCATACGTTCGGCACGGCACGTTGGGCGGTGTCGCGGTGTTCCTGGACACCGGCGCCGGCAAAGGCGGGCACCTCTCGTGGATCGACCTGTAAGGGCAGGACAAGCCGGCCGCTGCGTGGCAGAGTTGCCTGCATGCGCCAGCTTCTGCTCCTGCGGCACGCCAAGGCCGCGCGCGACCTGCCAGGCGTTGCCGATCGCGACCGGCCGCTGAATGCACGTGGCCGGCGAGACGCCGCCGCCCTGCGCAAGGTGATG
>DATIMO010000390.1:0-9176 GCA_035475215.1 Acetobacteraceae bacterium
GCGCAACGCGGCTACAGCCGGGACCACCGGCCCGATCGCCCCCAGATCGTCTACGGCCTGCTCTGCAATCAGCAGGGATGTCCCGTTGCCGTCGAGGTATTCGAAGGCAACACGGCTGATCCCATGACGCTCGCCGCCCAGATCGCCAAACTGCGGACACGCTTCAACCTCAGCCGCGTCGTGCTGGTCGGCGATCGCGGCATGATCACCGACGCCAGGCTCGAAGCCGATGTCAAACCCGCCGGTCTCGACTGGATCACCGCCCTGCGCGCCCCCTCCATCCGCGAGCTTGCCGCCGAGAACGGTCCGCTGCAGCTCTCCCTGTTCGATCAGCGGGATATGGCCGAGATCACCGCCGAGGACTATCCCGGTGAACGCCTCGTCGTCTGCCGCAATCCCGACCTCGCCGCCAGACGTTGCCACCAGCGGCAAGAACTGCTCGATGCCACCGAGCGCCGGCTCGATGCCGTCGCCACCAGGCTGCACCACAAGCGCCGCCCGTTGCGCGGCGCGGCCAGGATCGGCATCGCCGTCGGCGCCGTGCTCAACAAGCACAGGCCCGCCCCCGGGCGCTTGACCCGGGGGATGGCCAAGCACTTCGATGTGGTGATCAGCGACACCACACTTTCGTGGTCGCGCAAGCACGACGCCATCGCGGCCGAGGCCGCGCTCGACGGGTTCTACGTTATTCGCACCAACCTCCCCGCCAAGGTCTTCCCCACCGAGCAGGTCGTGCTCGCCTACAAGGGATTGAGCCAGGTCGAACGCGCCTTCCGCAGCCTCAAGGCCACCGATCTCGATATTCGGCCAATCCATCATCGCCGTGCGCGGCGGGTGCGTGGCCATGTGCTGCTCTGCATGCTCGCCTATCACGTGACCTGGCACATGCAGCAGGCGCTGGCGCCCATGCTGTTCACCACCGATCACGACAAGCAGGCCGCCGCACTCCAGCGCGCCTCGCCGGTTGCCGCCGCACGCGTCTCGCCAGCCGCACGCGCAAGGCAGCCATCAAGCGAAGCGCCGATGGCCAACCCGTCCGCAGCTTCGCAACACTGCTCGCCGATCTCGCCAATCTCACCCGCAACACCGTCCGCTTCGGCGATACATTGCCAGTCACCGTCCTCTCCCGACCAACAACCGTGCAGCAGCGCGCCTTCCAACTGCTCGGGCTGAAACCAGCCGTGTAGGCAGAACCATCCCGAAAATACGAATCCTGTCAGTCTGTTGCCAGGGACGTCGGGGCGAAGTTCGGTCTAGGGCGGTTGGTATAATATATAACTTCCTTGCCTTACTGCCCGCTTGTCGAAACAACCGGGTTGACTCTACCTTAGCGCCTAGGCGCGAAGGCGAGTATGACCAACGAGAGTCGGCGGCACTACCTCAGGATCCTTGCACCGCCCGCGGCGCCTCAGATGGGGTTTCTAACGCATCGATATCGGCATCGCTGAAGCCAAAATGATGTGCGATCTCAAGTATCAGAACGTGGCGAATCACGCTGTACAAATCCATCCCTGTATGTGCCGAATAGTTCAGGATGGGCTAGCGGTAGAGAAAGATGCGGTCGGGCAGGCGCGCGACATCCAGCACGCTGCGGTGAATGCGCGGAACTCCGCGATAAAGCCCCAGCAGTTGCCGCGGGTAACCGATGCCCATGCGCCGAAGCGTGCGGGCGTCGGCCCACTCCTCCACCACGAAGCCGACATTGTCGATGTGCTGCCCAAGTTCCTGCGGAATCGCCGCGAGTGCCCTTTCCGCCAACGCGACGAAATCATCGATACCCTGTGGATCGCCGACGAAAGACACAGGCCTGCTTCATCGCTGCTCACCGAACCCCATCAGTACACCAATTCCGCTGGACCAGCCAGTTCCGCCTCGCCAGCGTCCTGTCCGCCATTACGGCTCGCCGCATTCGCCGATCCGAAATAGCTCGCGAACAGCCCGATGATGCCTCCGCACAGAACGCCGAGAATCAATCCCTGCTGAAGCCGCGCGCGGTCCGTGTAGCTGAGCAGCGATCCATCCACCTTGCGGCGCATCGACCGTAGCGTCGCCGCCATCGCACCAAGAAAGCCATAACATACCGGCAGAAAATACTCCGTGATGCCGCCAAGGATCGACTGCGCAACACGATGCGTCCGATTGAGCATGGTTACCAGCAGCTTCCGGCAACTTTTGCAGCGCCATCGGCAACACGGCCCTGCGTGTCCTGGAAATACGACAGCAGCCGGCTGTCCGGCGTCGTGCCAAGAAATTCGAGCAGCACCGCAATATCGTGCAGCGCGCGATTGATGTCGTGCAACGTCTTCGGCTGATCGAATAGCCATTTGCCGCTGGCCATGGATGCCTCCCCACGAAGGCGGTGTTATCAATCTGCGATAGCGCAATTCACCGCCTCGCGCAGTGAAGCGTCTCACACACACACCCCCCCCGCCCGACTGGCACGATTCTTGTCCGTAAGGGTTGACCCGACCCGCCGCACCGCACCATAAGGGACCCCACACCCGAGAGGCTTCGCCGAATCCGCCATGACCGCCGCTGTCATTCCCGCGCGCGCCGATCTCGACGTCGCCCGCGGCGTACTCAGGACCGAGGCTGCCGCCCTGCGCGCCCTGGCCGCCGGCCTGGATGACGCGTTCGGCCACGCCGTCGATCTGCTGGCCGCGGCATCCGGCCGCGTCGTCGTCTCCGGGATGGGCAAGTCCGGCCATATCGCGCGCAAGGTCGCCGCAACCCTCGCCTCCACCGGAACCCCCGCCTTGTTCGTGCATCCCGCCGAGGCATCGCACGGGGATCTCGGCATGATCGTCTCGGGTGACGCAGTGCTGGCGCTGTCCAACTCCGGCGAGACGCCGGAGCTTGCCGATCTTGTCGCGCACTCGCGCCGCTTCGCGCTGCCGCTGGTTGCCATCACCGCGCGTCCCGATTCGGCACTAGCGCGCGCGGCCGATCTGGTGCTGCTGCTGCCCGCCGTCGCCGAGGCGTGTCCGATGGGCCTTGCCCCAACCACCAGCACCGTGATGCAAATGGCATTGGGTGATGCACTCGCGGTTGCATTGTTGACCCGACGCGGCTTCACGGCGGCCGATTTCCATAGGTTCCATCCCGGCGGCCGGCTTGGCGCGCGACTGCTTCACGTCCGTGAGCTGATGCACGCGGACGATGCGGTGCCGTTGGCATCGCCCGACATGCCGATGGACCGCGCCCTGCTGGTCATGACCGAAAAGCGGTTCGGCTGTCTCGGCGTGATCGACGCCGATCATCGGCTGATCGGCATCGTCACCGATGGCGATCTGCGCCGCCACATGGGCGCCGATCTGCTGGTTCGCACGGTCCGTGAGGTCATGACGCCGAATCCGCGCACCATCGCCCCCACTTCGCTCGCTGCCGAGGCATTGCACGTCATGAACGCGCGCGATCGCCCGATCACGGCGCTGTTCGTCACCAATCCGATCGGCCGCCCCATCGGCATCCTGCACATTCACGATCTGCTGCGCGCCGGGGTTGTGTGATGGCGGTCGCACCACTCATGGCCTCACGCCGCAGCGGCCGCCATCTGGTTGGCTCGGCAGTCAGCCGACTGCGCCGCCCGCCAACGCCCGGCCGGCTGGCGCGGCGACGGGTCCTGATCCTGCTGGCCAAGCTGGTGCTGCCGATCGTGGCACTGGCCTTGCTGACCACGATGGCGATGTGGCCGGAGCTGCAGCGAACCACTGCCGAGGCTCGGTTGAATTTCCGCCGGGCTGCCACCGACGTTGCCGGCGACACCGTGATCGATGCGCGCTATCATGGGGTCGATGAACACGGCCGGCCCTATACCGTTACCGCCGCAACCGCCACGCAGGTGGACCCCAATCGCATCAACCTGACCACCCCGAAGGGCGACACGACACTGGGAAATGGCACCTGGCTTATGCTGCAGGCCGATGCCGGCGTTTACCGCCAGCACGACAACGCGCTCGACCTGTCGAACAAGGTCACGCTCTATCGCGACGACGGAACCACGCTGCACACAGAAAGCGCTGCGGTCGACATCAAACAAGGTGCCGCGGCTGGATCCGAACCGGTTCACGCCGAAGGACCGTTCGGCGTGCTGGATGCACAGGGAGGATTCACGCTGACCGACAAAGGTGAGCAGATCCTGTTTGCCGGCCCCGCCCATCTGCTGCTGAACGGAGCGACCGCACAATGAGGCCGGTCTGGCTGCTTCTGGCCCTGCTGGCTCCCATGCCGGCTTTGGCGCAAGGCATCGATCTCTCGCAGGGCGGCCCGATCGACATCACCGCGCAAAATGGTATCGAATGGCAGCAGGCCGAGCACCGGGTTATCGCCAGCGGCAACGCGAAGGCGGTGCGCCAGAACGTCACGGTCACCGCGGATCGGCTGATCGCCTATTACCGCAAGAAGACCGGCGAAGCGGCAACACCGGCCGCCACCAATCCAGCCAAATCAACCCAGACCGGCATTACCGGCGATGAGGACAGTTCCGGCAACGAGATCTATCGCGTTGAAGCCGAGGGCCATGTGCAGGTTTTCAGCCCGACCGATCACGCCGAGGGTGACCGCGCCGTCTACGACCTGGATCAGGCGGTGATGGTGATGACCGGTCATGACCTGCGGCTGACCACGCCGAACGACGTGCTCACCGCACATGACGACCTGGAATACTGGTCGCAGAAGCACATGGCGGTGGCACGCGGAAATGCCGTGGTCGTGACCAAGGATGCGCGCCGTGTCGCCGCCGACGTGCTGGTTGCCTATACCATCCCCGAGTCCGCGCAGCAGAGCCAGACATCGAAGCCGGTTGCCGCGAAACCCGCGGCGGCGGCGGACGATCCTTTGGCGGCTTCCGGCAAGCTGCAGAAGGTAGAGGCGTTTGGCCACGTCTCGATCCGCACCCCGACCGACATCGTTACCGGCGATCGCGGCGTGTACGTGCCGGACACCGGCATCGCCGTGCTGGTCGGCAACGTGCGAATCACGCGTGGCGAGAATCAGCTTGCCGGCGCCAAAGCCGAGGTGAACCTCAAGACTGGCATTTCGCGTCTCTTGTCCGGCGACGCGGGCCGCGTGGAAGGATTGATCGTGCCAAACGATACCACCAGCAAGAGCCTGGCTGCGCCGCCGGCCCAGGCAGGGGGCAAGCGATGAGCCCCACCTTTCGCGTCGTCAGCGGCGCCACTGGTCTGGCCGCCACCGGCGTCGGCAAGACCTACAAAAAACGTCCGGTCGTGCGTAATGTATCGGTCACCCTGCGCCGCGGCGAGGCGGTCGGTTTGCTCGGGCCCAACGGCGCCGGCAAGACCACGACTTTCTACATGATCATCGGCCTGATCCGGCCGGACACCGGCGCGATCGCGCTCGATGGCACCGACATCACCCCACTGCCCATGTATCGCCGCGCCCGTCTGGGCATCGGCTATCTGCCGCAGGAGGCCAGCGTGTTCCGCGGCCTGAATGTCGAGCAGAACGTGATGGCCGCGCTGGAAGTGGTGGAACCCGACGCCGACCGTCGCGAGATGATGGTGGATGAGCTGCTTGCCGAATTCGGCATCAGCCATCTTCGCCGGACTCCGGCGCTGGCGCTGTCCGGCGGGGAGCGGCGGCGGGTGGAGATAGCCCGCGCGCTGGCCACGCAACCGGCCTATATCCTGCTGGATGAGCCGCTGGCCGGGATCGACCCGATCGCGGTGGGCGAAATCCGCGACCTGGTTTCGCATCTCAAGCATCGCAAGATCGGCGTGCTGATCACCGACCACAACGTGCGCGAGACGCTGGAAATCATCGATCGCGCCTACATCATGCACGATGGGGCTGTGCTGATGGAGGGGCGCCCGGACGAAGTGGTGGTGCACCCGGATGTTCGCCGCGTCTATCTCGGCGAGCGGTTCAGCCTGTAATCAGGCTGACTTCAATGTCGATCGGCCCGCGCCTGGAACTCCGCCATTCCCAGTCGCTAGTGATGACGCCGCAACTGCGTCAGGCCATCAAGCTGCTGCAGTTCACCAACCAGGAAGTAACCGCTTTCGTCGAGGAGGAGCTGGAGCGCAATCCGCTGCTGGATCGCGCCGAAGCTGACGAGCTGCCGCCGGAACGCGCCGCACCCGACCAGATTCCCGACCGACAGAGTGTGAACGCGGATGCAGCCGATCACGCTCGCGCCGAAACTCTTCCCGATTCCGCCGCCGCGCCATTGGATACGGATCACGCCGAAACATACGACGCCGGTGGTCCGTCCGACGGCGTGCCGCTGGCTTTCGATCGGCGCGGCGGCACGGCGGACTTTGCAGATGATGAGCGCAGCATTGAAGCGATCGCCGAACGGCACCGACCGCTGCACGAGCATCTGGGTGAGCAGCTTCGCCTGGCTTTCTCCGATCCCGCCGATCGGTTCATCGGCGCACATCTGATCGCCCTGCTGTGTCCCGCCGGCAGGCTGACCGCCGAGCCGGTCGTTATCGCCACGGCTTTGGGTGTGCCGCTCGAACGGCTTGAAGCGATCCGCGCGCGCATGATGCAGTTCGATCCAGCCGGCCTGTTCGCCCGGAACCTGCGGGAATGCCTCGCCGCGCAATTGGCCGAGCGCAATCGTCTGGATCCGGCGATGGTTGCGTTGCTGGACAACCTGGACCTGCTGGCGCGCCGTGACCTGCGGCGGCTGATGACCGCCTGCGGAGTTGATGCGGAAGACCTCGCCGAAATGATCGCCGAGCTTCGGGCGCTGGACCCGAAGCCAGGCTGGCAGGACGACGGCTCGCCGCCACAGCTTGTCATCCCGGACGTGCTGATGCGCCCCACACCGGGCGGCGGTTGGACGCTGGAACTGAATCCCGACACATTGCCGCGCGTGCTGGTCAATCAGCGCCTTTATGCGCGGGTTGTACCGGAAGCCGGCAAGGACACGAGGGTGTTCATGGCAGAGCGTTTGGCGGCAGCCAATTGGCTGATACGCTCGCTCGAGCAGCGCACCCAGACCATCCTGAAAGTGGCGGCCGAGATCGTCCGCCAGCAGGAACGGTTTCTGCAGTACGGGATCGAGCATCTGCGGCCCCTGATCCTGCGCGACATTGCCGATGCCGTGGAGATGCACGAAAGCACCGTCAGCCGGGTGACTTCGAACAAGTACATTGCCACGCCTAGGGGAACGTTCGAGCTCAAATATTTTTTCACGACCGCGATACCCGGTATGGACGGCGCGGCACATAGCGCCGAGACCGTACGCCACCGGATTCGCGCGATGATCGGCGCCGAAACCGCCCATGACGTCCTGTCAGATGACGCAATCGTTGCCGGGCTTCGGCGCGAGGGCGTGGACATCGCCCGCCGGACCGTGGCCAAATACCGGGAAGCGCTGCGCATCCCGAATTCCGTGCAGCGCAAGCGGGAAAAGGCAGTGCCGGCCTGAGGCGCCGCTTTCTCCCGCCAGGTTGACCACCAGCCGGGGAGAGGCAGGGATGGAGATCAACGTTTCCGGCAAGCAGCTTGAGCTGTCCGACGCACTGCGCGCACGCGTTTCCAGGCATCTGGAGGGGATTGCCACGAAGTATTTCGACCACGCGCTGGAAGCCCAGGTCACATTCGGGCGTGCACGCAGCTTCTTCACCTGCGATATCAATGTCCATGCCGGGCGCGGGCTACGGTTGCGCGGCGAGGGCGAGGCGGCCGACGCCAATAGCGCATTCGATGATGCCGCCGAGCACATCGCCAAGCGGCTCCGTCGTTACCGAAGGCGGGTCAGCGACCACGCCCGCGACATCGCCAACCGCGAGCGCCCTGAAGCCGCCCGGCAATACATTCTTCGACAGGCCGACACCGCTGGATCGGAGACGCCAGGCAACGGTGACGTGGGCATTGATGCGTACGCCACGGTGATTGCCGAACAGGTGGCGGAAATCAGCCGGCTATCAGTCGGCGAGGCAGTAATGCACCTCGATCTTGCGGACCAGCAGGTGTTGATGTTCCGTAACAGCGCCACCGGCGAATTCAACGTGGTGTATCGCAGGGATGACGGCAACATAGGTTGGATCGATCCCAACGGGTCCAAGGGTTAGCTGCGGCGATTGCAGGCAGGATGTCGCATTTGCGACCACGTCCCAACCTAGTCGGAATGGCGGTTTTCGCCACTATCGTCATGGCCGGCGAAGGCCGGCCATCTACGACTTTTCACGGCGCAAAGGGCATCCAATGCAACATCCTTCGGCCACATTGAGCATGAACGCCCGGTAGCGGGCCAAACCGTGTGCTCGCCGCTCCGCCGTTACAGTCGAGGCAGAAGCTTAGGACACAATGACTCGGCGCTGCAACCTTGCCAACCTGCGTTCCACAAGTGTGTCACGCAGCCAACCGAATCCAGCCAAGGGGGCACAAATCGCGAAAACAAGTGTCAGAGGAAGGGTGGCGGGCCAGGAAGTTGCTCCACGCAGCATTACCGCTATCTGCCAAGCGAGTATGAGGACCATGGATGCGAGTATGAGCATCAATGCCGATTTAACGGAGCGTCGCAATGGACGACCGCTCGTGAGAACCCGATGCAATTCGCGGCGATTGAAAATAGGGATCCAATTTGCCGTCGCGTGGCTTAGAAGGCTGAAGGGGGCGCACTCCCCGTGCTCGTTGACCGCAAGTAGGATGGAAGCGCGACCGCCAACAGGGCATGGCATCTGCATGTTCGTCAGATCGACGGCGAGGGGTTCGCCTGCATCCGTCTGGAACCAGCACCGCACCTCAGTTGTGGTAATAGGAGACGCGCCGTCCGGCGCAGATCGCGCAAGCGAGCTTGTAACAATAGGCTGACCGGCCTCAACCATGGTCGCGTCAGCGGTAATTGCTTCAAAGCTAATCCCAAGAACCGTCTGCTTTCTGTGGTGCGCTGGTAACAGAGAGCTCCTTATGCGGAGATACTTGGCGAGGTGGTCAGCCTTCCAGCACCTGATTTGTTCGGCTGTGTGGGTGTTTGGTTGCTCATCGACTGCCGTGGTGGTGGCGGCACAGCAGGATTAGGTTCTCGAAGCCATTGATCCCCGTCGCCGGAGGTCTCTCCGGTCCCGGATATGGTCGAGGACCCTTCGACGTGCGTGAGTAGATATGAGCAATATGCCCGGCGACAGCGGCTTCGTCGAATTCGGGGATGTCAGAATTTCTGTGTGCGAGGCGATGATTATCTCGCCCCCATGTTGGGC
>DATIMO010000391.1:0-2232 GCA_035475215.1 Acetobacteraceae bacterium
ATAGGCTCTTGCTTCCAGCGTCTGCTGATCGACGCCGTGATGCGCCCCGGCGGACAGCGCGCTGCCCTGACCGGTTTCGAAATACATCAGGTTGTCGCCGAGCGTGCCGCGATGCAGATCCAGCGCGGCTTCCTGCGCTTCCGCCAGGACCGCCAGGCTGATGCCGAAGGAGCGGTTGGCCGCTTCGGTACCGGCAATGGACTGGAACACCAGATCGACGGGTGCGCGGCGGCGGATCAACGCCAGCGTGGTGCTGACATGCGCCAGGACGCAGGACTGCGTTGGAATGTCGAGTCGGGTTCGGATCTCTTCAAGCAGATCGAGCAGCCGCAGGGTGCGCTGCGGGCTGTCGGTAGCCGGATTGATGCCGATGACGGCGTCGCCAGCGCCCAGCAGCAAACCATCCAGGATGCTGGCGGCGACACCGCGCGGATCGTCGGTGGGGTGGTTCGGTTGCAGCCGGACGGAAAGCCGGCCCGGCAAGCCGATCGTGCCGCGGAAGCGGGTCACGACCTGGCATTTCGCGGCGATCACCAGCATGTCCTGAATGCGGCACAGCTTGGCGACCGCCGCCGCCATTTCCGGCATAAGGCCCGGTGCCAGCGCTGTCAGTGCCTGCGGCGTTGCCGCGTCGGACAGCAGCCAGTCGCGCAGGCCGCCCACGGTAAGGTGGCGCACCTGGGCAAACGCCGCGGGATCATGGGTATCGACAATCAGCCGCGTGATTTCGTCCGTTTCGTACGGAACCACGGGTTCGTTCAGAAACGTCGTCAGAGGCAGGTCGGCGAGCGCGAACTGGGCGGCGACGCGGGCTTCCTGCGACGGCGCGCACAGCCCGGCCAGGCGATCGCCGCTGCGCGCCGGCGTGGCCTGCGCGAGCAACCCGGCGAGGCTGCCGAAACTGTAGCGCTGGCTGTCGATAGTGGCTCGATGCATGTGGATCATTCAGCCGGTTGCAGGCAAAAGAGGCAAGGACGTTCGACCACCAAGATTCATCTGGCAATTTCGCATTGCAGCAAGACATAACGTGAGCGGTGGCGACCGGGGAGAAGGAGCATGCATGACGTGCCGGTTTCGGGCGTTCTGGGCACAGCCGAGGTGCGGCAGCCTGGTCGGCGAACCGCGCTGGTGTTGCAGGGCGGCGGTGCACTCGGGGCGTATCAGGCCGGCGCTTATGAGGCGCTGGCGGAAAACGATACCCCGCTCGACTGGGTGGCCGGGGTGTCGATCGGGGCGTTGAACGCCGCGTTGATTGCCGGCAACGCGCCACAGCACCGGGTGCGGCGCCTGCGCGAGTTCTGGGACAGGATCACGGAAAATTCAGCCGCCTGGCCGGATTTGCCCTATGACGGTTGGCGCACGCTGTACCGCCAGGCCGGTGCTGTTTCGGCTGTACTGTTCGGCCAGCCGGGGTTTTTCCACCCACGGCCGCTGACAGACTGGATCGCGCAGCCGGCGCCGCTCAGTTATTACGATACGTCCGATTTGCGAGCGACGCTGGAACGGCTGGTGGATTTCGACCGCATCAACCGGCCCGGCGGCACGCGGCTGTCGGTCGGCGCGGTGAATATCGAGACCGGCAATCTGATCTATTTCGACAGCGCGCAGCAGCGCATCAATCCCGAGCACATCATGGCGAGCGGGGCACTGCCGCCTGGGCTGTCGGTGGTGGAGATCGAACGCAGCTACTACTGGGATGGCGGGTTGGTATCGAACACGCCCCTGCAATACGTGATGGAGTCCGTGCCGCGCGAAGACATGCTGGTGTTCCAGATCGATCTGTTTCCCGCCCGCGGAAAACTGCCGGAGAACCTGGACGAGGTCGCCGAGCGCGAGAAGGACATCCGCTATTCGTCCCGCACCCGCACCGGGACCGAGAATGCAATGCTGCGCCAGCAGATGCGAGCGAACCTGTCCAGTTTCCTCGATCAGCTTCCGGCCTCGCTGCAGGACAACCCCGTGGCGCAGCGGCTGCGCCAGTTCGCCTGCCCCCGGCACGTGGATATCGTGCACCTGATCTATCGCCCGGCTGAGCCGCAGGGATCGACGAAGGATTATCAGTTTGCACGCGGCACAATCGAGCAGCGCTGGCAACAGGGCCTCCATGATGGGCGCGTCACGCTCGCCGCCGCGCCCTGGAACAGCGAACCGCAGGACGGCGAACCGGTGCGTGTGTTCGACGTACTTGCGACGGCCCGGCGCTGAACAGGGAGACGCGATGATGGCACGGTT
>DATIMO010000392.1:0-7406 GCA_035475215.1 Acetobacteraceae bacterium
CGGTGGTTGCCGGTCTTTCCATTTACGGAATCCACATATACGGCTTTTCGCTCATCGGGAAAATTCTACATCTTGTGTCGCGAGCAGTCACGCGCCTCGCTCTGCCAGTCGCATAACGGGCATTACGCAGAGCGGTTTCGAATATTCGCCCAGTCCTGGCAAGAGCAGAGATACAACTACGCCCATGCGAACGAACGCTGGACCGCCTTGCGCCAGGATGCGGTGAGCGCGGCGCGGCGGTCCGCCGCCATGTTGGGCGACCACAGCCGGGTGACGCCCCAGTTGTGCAGCAGGTCATCGGTGCTCTGCCACAGGCCTACAGCCAGGCCGGCGGCATAGGCAGCGCCCAGCGCGGTGGTTTCAATGGTGCGCGGACGGGCGACCGGCACGCCCAGAAGGTCCGCCTGAAACTGCATCAGCAGCTCGTTGGTGACCATGCCGCCATCGACCCGCAGCGTGCGGATCGGGAAGCCGCAGTCATGCTGCATCGCCTCGACCACGTCGAACACCTGGTACGCTGTCGCTTCCAGCGCTGCACGCGCTATATGCGCACCGGTCGCAAACCGCGTCAGTCCGGCGATCACGCCGCGCGCGTCGCCACGCCACCAGGGGGCGTACAGGCCAGAGAACGCCGGCACGAAATACACGTCGCCATTGTCCGGAACCGATGCGGCCAGTGCCTCGATGTCATCGCTGTTTCGGATCAGGCCGAGGTTATCGCGCAACCACTGCACCAGCGCGCCGGTGATGGCGATCGAGCCCTCCAGCGCGTATGACGCCGGACGGTCGCCGAACTTGTAAGCAACCGTGGTGACCAGACCCCTATTCGAGTGTACCGGACCGAGGCCGGTATTCATCAGCAGGAAGCAACCGGTGCCGTAGGTGCTTTTGGCCTCGCCGGGATGGAAACAGGTCTGCCCGACGAGGGCGGCCTGCTGGTCACCAAGGATACCGGCAATCGGCACCCCGGCAAGTTCCCCGCGCGCCACGCCGTACACTTGTGACGATGGAACGATTCGCGGCAGCGCCGCAAGCGGGATGCCGAACGCTGCCAGCAATGCCGGGTCCCATTCGAGCGAGTTCAGGTTCATGAGCTGGGTGCGGCTGGCATTGGTCACATCGGTGACATGCTGGCCAGTAAGGTTCCACATGATCCAGGCATCAATGGTGCCGAAAGCAAGATCGCCGGATTCGGCGCGGGCGCGGATTTCGGGAATGTTGTCCATCAGCCAGCGCAGCTTGAGCGCGCTGAAATAGCTGGCGAGCGGCAGTCCGGTGGTGGCGCGGAAGCGATCCTGGCCGCCGGCGCGGGCGAATTCGGCGACCAGCGCATCGACGCGCGTGTCCTGCCAGACGATGGCGTTGTAGGCGGGGGCGCCGGAGCTGCGGTCCCACAGCAGGGTTGTTTCACGCTGGTTGGTGATGCCGACCGCGGCCAGATCGCCGGCGGACAGGTCGGCGTCGCGTAGCGCCTGAGCGATGACTGCGCGGGTGTTGGTCCAGATCTCGGCGGCATCGTGCTCGACCCAGCCGGGTTGGGGGAAGATTTGCCGATGTTCGCGCTGGGCGGCGGCAACGACTGCGCCGGCGCGGTCGAAGACGATGAAGCGCGTGCTGGTGGTGCCCTGGTCGATGGCGCCGATGTATCGGGTCATGCGTGGCCTCCGGTCGCAGGAGATTTTTTCTGACACAGAGAACACCGAGGACACAGGGTTCACTGAGAAGTCTTCTCGGTGAACCCTGCGTCCTCGGCGACCTCTGTGTCAAAAAGATCGGGCACACAATGACACTGCGGCCGGTTGCTTGCGGGACGGCCCGGGATTGGGTTCCATGGCAGGCTCACACCCAGGGACGGGAAACGATGGACAACGCAGATCTTGGCTTCACGCCGGCGATCACGCTGGCGGAGATGATCCGCACCAAGAAGATTTCGCCGGTCGAGGCGATGCGCGGGCTGATCGAGCGCATCCAGGCGCTGGAACCGCAAGTGAACGCATTCGCCTATCTGGCGGCGGATCAGGCGATGGCGGCGGCGCGGCAGGCCGAAACGGCGCTGATGAAATCCGAGCACATCGGGCCGTTGCATGGCGTGCCCGTCACCATCAAGGACCTGGCGATCACCAAGGACATGCCCACGCAGATGGGTAGCTTGATCTTCAAAGGGAACCAGCCGACCGAGGACACGCCGATCGTGCCGCGGCTGAAAGATCAGGGTGCGATCATTCTGGGCAAGACCACCAGTTCCGAGTTCGGCTGGACCGGCGTGAGCCATTCGCCGCTGACCGGGATTACGCATAATCCGTGGAAGCATGGTTTCAATGCGGGGGCGTCATCGGCTGGAGCCGGGGCGGCGGCGGCGGCGGGATTCGGGCCGCTGCATCAGGGCAGCGACGGTGCAGGCTCGATCCGCATGCCGGCGCATTTCTGCGGCGTGTTCGGGATCAAGCCAACCTTCGGTCGGATACCGTATTATCCTGTGGGTACCGGCGATTACACGTCGCATATGGGGCCGATGACGCGCACCGTTGCGGATGGCGCGCTGTTCCTCGGTGCGATGGCGGGGCCGCATCCGCTGGATCACACGACCTGCGAGGCGGGGCCTGCGGATTATCTGGGCCGACTGCATGAAGGGGTGCGCGGCAAGCGGATCGCGTTCAGCCCGGACCTGGGGCATGCGCGGGTCGATCCCGAGGTGGCGCAATTGGTGCAGGCGGCGTCGGCGCGCTTCGCCGAACTGGGCGCCGCGGTGGAAGAGGTGCCCACGCCATGGGGAAAGCAAGGGGCGGAGCTGATCGGCCCGTTCTGGTCGGCGCATATGGCGCGCCTGGCGCAGCATCTGCCGAAATGGGAGGCGCAGATGGATCCCGGGCTGGTCGCCTGCATCAAGGATGGCGCCCCGATGACGGTCGTCGAGTACCTGAATTTGAGAGAGCGCAAGATGGCCTATGTCGCGGCCATTCATCGCTGGTTCGAGGACTGGGATTTCCTGCTGACACCGTCGGTTTCGGTTGCAGCCTTTCCGGCCGAGCGGCTGATGCCGGCGCACTGGCCGCAGCACGCGTGGAACTGGATCGAGTGGGCACATTTTTCGTATCCGTTCAACATGTCCTGGAATCCCGCAGCGAACGTGCCATGCGGGTTCACGGCGGACGGACTGCCGGTGGGCTTGCAGATCGTCGGGCGGAGGTTCGATGACCTGGGCGTGTTGCAGGCGTCGGCGGCGTTCGAGCAGGCGCAACCCTGGGCGGACCGGCGGCCGTTGGTGCATGGATCGTGAATCGATGCAAAGCAGAACGAGTTTCATCCGCACGCGCTGCGGCTGCGGTATCAGCCGACGGGGGATGATGGCGGCAGCGCTGGGCGCGGCCGCGACCCCGGTGTGGCTGAAGGCGGGGCGACTAGAGGCGGCGCCCGCATCGGCGGGAACGCCGGACCCCGCAGTGGTCGATGATCTGGTGACCGCGAATCACATACTCTACGACCAGGGCGTGGTGGATGGATTCGGTCACGTCAGCGTCCGGCACGACAAGGACCCCAACCGCTACCTGCTGGCGCGCAGCATGGCGCCGGCGCTGGTGACGGCGGACGACGTCATGGAATTCGATCTGGACAGCGTGGCGGTCGATGCGCGCGGTCGGACACCATATCTCGAGCGCTTCATCCATGGTGAGATTTACAAGGTGCGGCCAGACGTCCTGGCGATCGTCCACAGCCACTCCCCAGCGGTGATCCCATTTGCAGATACGGACATTGCGTTGCGGCCGATGAACCACATCGCCGGATTCCTTGGCGATGGCGTGCCCGTGTTCGAGATCCGATCCGCCGGCCGACCAGCCACTGACATGTTGATCCGGAACAGCATGCTGGGCCAGGCTTTGGCAGCGCAGCTGGGGCCGCATCAGGTGGTGCTGATGCGTGGTCATGGCTCTGTCGCGGTCGGGCCGTCGCTGCGCCATGTCGTCTATCGTGCGATCTACACCGAGGTGAACGCGCGCATGGAGGCTGAGGCGTTGGCCATGGGCGGCCACCCGATGTTCCTGAACGACGCGGAGGCAGCGGCGGCGGCCAAAACGAACGACGGTCTTGTTGATCGTCCCTGGCAATTGTGGAAGCAAAGGGTCACCCCAAAATTGTGACCGGGTGCCGACCCTGACATGCCGCATTATCGTTGACCGACCCGGGCGTTGGCTCGTTCAATGGATGCCAACCGAGGGTGCCGATGAAAATTCTTGAGCAACACATCTGATTTTATACAAGCGAGATTAGTGCATGGCCGTTTCTACCCAACGCCGCCGGCAGCGATCCGGCAGCACAGTTCCGGCGAAACCAGCCCTGGACGGCGGAACCCCGAGGCACTGCCGGCGATTTGTTGACCAGGATTTCGGCCCCGCTGTCGTCGATCTGGATGGGGCGGAATTCGTCAACTGCAGGTTTCGCGGCACGACGGTTCGTTACAGCGGTGGGGAACTGCCGCGAATCGTCGGTTGCTCGTTTGTCAACGCGCGCTTTACGGTGGATGGCGCCGCAGCGAGAACGTTGCAACTCCTCAGCGCAATGAGTTCGCCGGGAAGCGGCCTGCAAGCGGTCATACGCGAGACATTCGGGGCCTTGTTCGCGAACTGACGCGCTTGGACCAGTCGAGAGCGTGATCGCTTGAGGCGGAACCGTCAGAAAGCGTGAATCATGCGCTTAAACAAAGGGAAGCTAGTGTCCCGAATCGAAAGTTCGGCATAGCAGCGATTCGAATTTGCCGTTTTGGGCGATTCGCCGCCGCTGGTCAGGCTGCCGGCCCTGAGCATGGGAGGCGCAATCGTCGACCCGCGGCACGCCCAGCGCCAAGGCAACGGTCCGCCTGGGCGCCACCTAACTCATTCAGTGGGAGTGTCGCGAGGCCTCCGATCACATCCGCTTGCAGCGGTAGGGACACTCCGCGAACGCATCGCTCGCAGCTTGAAGAGAAGAAACGTCAGGTCACATACTGCAATTAGCGTCGAAATAGCCAACCGGCACTGCGACTGCCCTCGGTGTTGCCAAACGCGGAGGACCGGCCAGACATGAACCCATCCTTGCGGTCACCATCGCGACGGCTTTTCTGCACTTTGCGCGCAGGCCTTGTTCGAGCAATTGCCGGACCCGGACGACCGCGTTTCGCCAAGGCGACTCCGAACCGTGCGCGCACATGCTTTCCGCGGATGGCGATGGCCGCAGCATTGGCTTGCACATGCTTCGCCGGCAGCGCCTTTTCCCAAAACGCCCCGACCACGGGTCCGATCCAGGCGCCGACCGGCTTGCCGGGTCCGGCGCCGCAACAGCAGCCGGAAACCTGGCTGACGCGGCCGACATTGACCGGCGACTGGGGCGGGCTGCGAACGCGCTTGCTATCAGAAGGTTTCGACTTCAGGGCTGGATATGTAAACGAGTATGCCTACAACTTCTCCGGCGGCACTGGTATTGGCGGGGACTTCGCGCAGCAATTCGCCTTCGGGGCCGATATCGACCTTGGCAAGACCATCGGCCTTAGCGGCGGCGCGTTTCATATCACGTTCAATGCCAGGGAAGGCCGCAGCACCTCGGCGGATTTCATTGGCAACAAGCTTGCGGTGCAGGAGGTCTATGGCGCGGGTGAGAATTTCCGACTTTCCGAGTTCAGTTATGCCCAGGATTTAGCCGACAAGAAGCTGAATGTGAAGGTCGGCTTCTATCCGATGGGCAATGACTTCGCCACGACCCCGATACTGTGTAGCTTCAGAATGTCGGATTTTGCTCGCATCCTCAATCCTTGCCGAACAACAGCGGCTGGTCCGATTACCCGACGGCCAAATGGGGTGGCCGTATACGGGCCAACCTCCCGGATGACATCTACGCGGAGATCGGGGTTTATGACGTCAACCCGAGCTACGCCAATCATGACAATGGCCTGAAAATTAGCTTGCAAGGCTCGACTGGCGCACTCATTCCGGTTGAGTTCGGGAAGACCATCACGCTCGGCTCATCAGCAATGCCGGGGCATTACAAAGTGGGAGTTTACTACGATACGTCTGAGGTTGTAGGCACCGCTAACGCCAGCCAGATGTTCTGGGGCCGCTATGGCGGCTACCTGCTCATGGATCAGATGGTCTGGCGCTTCGGCTCCGGAGCGGACCGCGGGCTGATCCTCGTGCTCGATGGCACGATATCCGATATTCGGACCGCGCAAATCCCGTATTGGTTGCTTGCCGCCGCCGTGGTGCAGGGCCCGCTTCCTTCGCGTCCGAACGATTTTCTGGGTCTTGGGTTCATCCGCGCCTGGGTGAATGGCCGTGCCATTGACACGCGACAGGCGATGCTGGCGGCGAGTGGCAGGGCCAATCCGATGCTTGAGCTCGGCGAGAATGTCGTCGAGCTCTCCTATGGCTTTCAGGCGACCCCGTGGCTGCTGCTGCATCCGAACGTCCAGTATATTAGCAACCCGGGGGCCTTCTCGTTCAAGCACATCCCGAATGCCTGGGCGTTTGGCCTGGCGACGAAGATTACCTTCTAAATTGGGCACCGCCGATGGGCCCGGTTGGGTTGCCCCCGTTTTGCCTGGCCTCTGGGCGCCTGGGTCCGCTCGGCTCCGGAGCTCGGCTGCGGGAGGGCTATGGCTGGCCGAACCCGCCGCCGCGAGCAGTTGTTCCGACGTGCAACGAACAGCAGGGGCTCGGCGGGTCGGACCGCTGTCTCCTGGCAGAACCGCCGCTACGTCGCGTGCGGCGCAGTATGGCTCACCTCGTACAGGAACCAGGTGCGTCGTTCGGTTTCGTCGATGAACGTCTCCAACAAACTAGCGGTCGCGACGTCGTTATGCTCATTAATCATGCCGTGCGCTTCGCGCAACCGCTTGGCCAAATCACCGTTATCCTCCCGCAACTCGGCCAGCATGTCCTGCGGCGTCACGAATGGGCTGTCGTTATCGGCGATGCGTTGCTTGCGCGATATCTCGCCGATGGAATGCAGCGTAAGGTGGCCGAGTTTGCGAACCCGCTCCGCCAAAATGTCCGTCATGGCAAAGATCTGGTCGGATTGCCCGTCGAGCAGGAGGTGGTAGTCGCGGAAATGCGGGCCGCTCATATGCCAGTGGAAGTTCTTGGTCTTCAGGTAGAGGGCGAAAATGTCGGCAACCAATCCATTCAGCGCGGCGGCGATGTCGCGGGTCGCGTTTGCGCCGAGATCGCTTGGCGTGGCGAGCGCCGGCGGAACACTGTGCGCTTCGGGATGCTTGGCCATTGGCAGGACCCTCTTTCTGGAGTTGAGGCGAGTCGATCGGGCCGATATCGAGCATAGCTCCTCAATCATCGCTTCCGGATCACGTTAGCCGCGATTTGGCGCGGAAGTAGCCCGGCGCTCGGGAGCGCGGCGCAGGCGCCAGCGCATTGCCGTCTTGCTTG